>SLKF01000155.1 GCA_007134725.1 Clostridiales bacterium
CATCTAAGTTGTCGACCCCTTCCTGATTTTCAATCTTCGGGATGATTTGGATGGTCTCTCCCCCATTGTCTTCAAGAATTCTTTTGATATCCATTACGTCTTTGGCTTTTCGAACAAAGGAGGCTGCAATAAAGTCCACACCCATTCTAATACCGAATTTAATATCTTCAATATCTTTCTCCGTAAGAGCCGGCAAATTGGTTTTTACCCCGGGAAGGTTTACCCCCTTATGGTCTTTGATCTCTCCTTGATTTTCCACGGTACATTGAATATCCGTATCATTTAAAAATCCGTCAACATTAAGAGAAATCAGGCCGTCATCGATCAGTATTTTATCCCCGATTTTCAAATCTCCTACAATGCCTTTATAGGAAACAGAAGCCATGGTCCGGTCTCCAAGAACGTCCCGGGTGGTGATAATATAAGAATCCCCTTCCTGCAGTTCCACTTTGTCCACGTTAAACTTTCCCGTTCGGATTTCCGGTCCCTTGGTATCCAGCATAATGGCTAAGGGAACTTCCAGATCCTCCCGAACTCTTTTGATTTCTTCAATTCTTTTTGCGTGTTCCTCATGATTTCCATGGGAAAAATTCAGTCTTGCCACATTCATGCCATTTTTCACCAAATTGCTTAAAATCTCATAGGTCTCACTTGCGGGACCTATGGTACATACGACTTTTGTTTTCTTCATAAACACATCTCCTCTTTAAGTCAAGTACCATTTTATCAGTACTTGCCTTAGTTATATCTTGCTCGCATAATAAGTTTACTGTCCCCGGATGTAAAATAAGGGTCCAACTAAGTGCTGTTTATTCAAAAACCAACCTCTTGTTATGGAGATTGGTTTTTTGAACTATCCTAAATTTTATAGTGATGCTTTTCTTAAATCCTTTAAAACAAATTCAAGAAATTTCCCGGTTAATACTTATTTAATATTATAAAAAGTATCCAGTCCACTATATTTTCCTCTACCCTTTAGTTGATCTTCAATTCGCAGCAGTTGATTATACTTTGCCACCCGATCGGTTCTGGCAGGGGCTCCGGTTTTGATTTGGCCGGCGTTGGTTGCCACGGCAAAGTCCGCAATGAAAGAGTCTTCCGTCTCTCCCGACCGATGAGAAATCACATTGGTATACCCTGCTCGTTTAGCCATTTCAACGGCATCTAAGGTTTCTGTAATGGTACCGATCTGGTTTAACTTTATTAATATGGAATTGGCGATTTTTTTATCAATTCCTTTACCAAGTCTTTCGGTATTGGTTACGAACAGATCATCACCCATAATTTGAATCTTCTTTCCCAGTCGATCGGTTAAGAGCTTCCAACCTTCCCAATCATCTTCATCCAAACCGTCTTCGATGGAGATAATCGGATACTTAGCTACTAAATCTTCATAGTAATCCACCATTTCCTCCGCAGTTTTTTCTACGCCTTCACTGGTAAGCTTATACACTTTTGCTTCTCTGTCATAGATTTCTGTAGCCGCAACATCTAAGGCTATTTTTATATCGCTTCCCGGTGTGTAACCGGCTTTTTCAACGGCTCGAATGATAACTTGTATGGCTTCTTCATTTGAAGAAAGATTTGGGGCAAACCCACCTTCATCACCGACTCCAGTGGCAAGTCCTTCTTCCTGTAATACTTTTTTCAAGGTATGGTAAATCTCTACGCACTGGATCATACCTTCCTTGAAAGACGCTGCACCCACAGGCACAATCATAAATTCTTGAATATCCACGTTATTATCCGCATGGGCTCCACCATTTAAAATATTCATCAAGGGTACGGGCAGTTCCTTGGCATTTACTCCACCGAGATACTTATATAAAGGAATTCTCAAGGTATCGGCGGCAGCCTTTGCTGTAGCAATGGAAACCCCCAGAATTGCATTGGCTCCCAGTTTGCTTTTATTGTCCGTTCCATCTAGGGCAATCATGGTCTCATCAATCATTTGTTGATCCAATCCGTTCAGACCGATCAACTCCGGTGCGATGATCTCGTTTACATTCTTTACAGCTTTTAGAACGCCTTTTCCAAACAGCCGATCCTTATCCCCATCCCGTAGTTCTACGGCTTCGAAAGCACCGGTAGATGCTCCGGAAGGTACGATTCCAAGGCCACGTCCTCCGCTTTCCAATTCTACTTCCACTTCAATCGTTGGGTTACCCCTTGAATCAAAAACCTCTCTTGCGTAAATGTTCATAATCGTATCCATATAAATCTCCTCTCTCAAGATCATTTTATTTACTATTTTTTTACTGTTGTTCTTACTGTTGTTCTTTTATTAGGCTCTTCCCGGTCATTTCATCCGGCTTAGGTAGTTCTAATAGATCCAAAATAGTTGGGGCCAGATCACATAAACTTCCGGGACCGCTTAACCTTTTCTTTTGATCCTGTATCAGGATAAAGGGTACTTTATTAGTAGAATGAGCGGTTACGGGCTTTTGGTCGGTAAAATCATACATCTCTTCCGCATTTCCATGATCTGCCGTCATTAAAACTAGGCCCTGCATCTTTAGTACGGTTTGCACAACCCGATGCATTTCATGATCTACGGTTTTCAGCGCTTTTATTAAAGCTTCCATATCTCCTGTATGACCTACCATATCAGGATTTGCGTAATTAATGACAATAAAATCATAGGGATTATTTTTCAGTTTTCCAAGCAAGGTATCCGTCAATTCCTTGGCACTCATTTCCGGCTGTAAATCATAGGTTGCAACTTTCGGAGAGGAAACCATTGCCCGGTCTTCCTTAGGGTTTTCTTTTTCCACGCCCCCATTGAAAAAATAGGTTACATGGGCATATTTTTCGGTTTCTGCAATCCGTAGTTGGGATAAGCCTTGCTGACTTAAATACTCCCCTAATGAATTTTCCAGTGTTGCCGGAGGATATAGGACCGGTACAGTCTTAAAGTTCTTATCATATTGGGTCATGGTCACGTAATGAAGATGTAAATCTTTTTCTACGGGAAACTCGGGGAAATTTTCTTCCGTCAGTGCCCGGGTCATTTGTCGAACTCGGTCCGCACGAAAATTAAAGAACAATAATCCGTCATTTTTTTCGATTTTTCCATCTACACCACGTATTACTATGGGGGGCATAAATTCATCGGTGAGACCTTCTTCATAACCAAGTTCTACGGCTTCTCCGGGATATTTTTCTTCTTTTCCGGCGCCGTGGACCAAAGCCTTATAGGCACCTTCTGTCCGCTCCCATCGATTGTCGCGATCCATTGCATAAAATCTTCCCGCTACCGTGGCGATTTCACCTACGCCAATTTCCTGGATTTTCTCTTCCAACTGTTGAATATAGTCTTTCCCACTTTTCGGCGGCGTATCCCGACCGTCTAGAAAGCAGTGAATACAAACTTTTCTTATACCTTGCTCCTTGGCGATCTTTAAGAGTTCGTATAAATGGGTGTTATGGCTATGGACACCACCATCGGACAATAAACCGAGCAGATGTAATTTTTGATCCTGTGCTTTCAC
>SLKF01000307.1 GCA_007134725.1 Clostridiales bacterium
ATTGCACCCATCTTCTTCCTTGCTTTTCTCCTGGCTTTCTTCCTCATTTATTCCGTAATACTCTTTGATCACCTCGCATTGAATCTTTGCAAGTTTTCGAAGATTTTGATCCTCCAGAAGGACTTTCTCCTCTTTGACATGATCATGAAAGAGACTTTCGATCAGCAGGATCGAGGGGATATGGAAAAGTACCCCGTAGTATAAAATCCCATAATAATCATCTCTCTTTGTGTTTAGCCGGGTTTTGGCACCCCGATTGTTGGTTTGAAAATGAGTGGCGATGGTTCTGGACATTTTACTGGCAAGGGATAAATCCCTCGGTCGCTTTACGGAGTAATAGACTTCCGTACCCTTTGCGGTGCCGTTAAAGGCATTGGTATGTTCACTGATGAACAAATCCGCCTTGAACTCTCGAGCAATTTCCGCCCGCTCCTTTCTTGATAAGGTTTGGTCCTTATCCCGGGTGAGTTTTACCTCAAAATGCCCACTCTCCTCTAATGCCTCCTGCAAGTACTTTGATACTTTTAACATTCCATCCGCTTCGATATAAGATGTCGGTCCCCGGTTCCACCGATCTTCTCCCCCATGGCCGGGGTCAATTACCACTCGTATTTTTCTCATATTTCCCTCCTTTTTTTTAATCCCTGTTTTCTCCAATTTCTCTTTTCCCCTTTATTCCCTTTCTCCTCTAATCACTAGTAGATTGTTCGTCACTCCCTTCGCTTATACTTTTGGGCTATTCTACTTCTGTCGATACAGCTGATGTGCTTTCTGTTACCTTTTTTTCAACTCATATTTTTTCCTCCCTTTCTGCTGGGCCAGGTAAGCGAGAATTTCCTGTTCTTTTTCCATGTGCTCTTTTACCTTTCGTTTTCGCTGATCCCGAAGGCCCCGCCGTCTAAATTCGTCCTTGGACAAAACGATCATTTGTCACCTCCTTTTCTGAGTTTTTGTTAATTATTTTTCTATTCAGTTAATTATACCCCACGAGAAAAAAATGTCTATACCCTTTGCAAATAAAAGGACTCGGCGGTACTCCACGGTACTCAGCGGTACTCCACAGTACTCGGCGGTACTCCACGGTACTCGGCGATACTCCGCAGTACTCGGAGTCGTATTTCAACTTTTCTCCGGGATATCCACAGAATACACTGATTCATCCACAGGTAATCCACAGATAATCCACAGATAAAACTCGAGTTTTCCACATTTATTCTATTAGGTACAAGAAGTGCCTTCATGAATGTACAAATCATGTCCCTCTAGAAAGTACAAAACATGCCCTTCCAGAATGTGCAAAAATTCATCCCTAATGATACTGAAGTTAATGAACTGAATTTAGTGAGATTTATGTAAAGAAACTCTTTTACAGAGAAGACAAGAGATCCTAGTATCCTTAGCACCGTGCAGTATCGTGGAGTACCGTGCAGTATCGTGCAGTATCGTGCAGTATCGTGTATTCCTTTTTTAGTAAAATCAGGAAAAAAGAGTTGCTTTCTCAGCCGAATCTTGGTTAAAATATGACTATAAACATCGAAATATTTAAAAGGAGTGATTTCAATGACAATGAAAACCGCAAAACACGAACGCTTTTACCAAAAGGAAGATACGCAAACCCTACGATTTTTCAAATCTCCAAAAGTATTGTATTTCAGCGCCCTATACCGAAATCTTTCCATACCGGCGAAGGTATTATACGGAATTTTGCTTGATAGACTAGCCCTCAGTTTAAAAAACAGCTGGCTGGATGATCAAGGTCGAGTGTTTGTGATTTTTCGAGGAAAACCGGCCCAAAACGATAGTAGAAAGTTTGATGATAAGCCCGCTGAGGATTTGAGCCTGACAGAACTTCTAAATGTGGATCACCGATCTCTTAAAAAATACAAAGATGAACTAATCAATAATCATCTGCTTGTGGAAAGCCGCCCGGGACAAGGAAAATCCAACCGCTTATACCTTTTAAAGCCCGTGGTTGATCTAAGGGATACCTATAAAAAAGAAACCCCGGAGCATATGCTTTACTCCGAGGATCAAGAGAACTTCTCCATGCATGAAATTCATGAACTGCTGCTTAAGGAGTACGGAAGTGCTGCCTTGGAAAAAGCTTTCACCTTGACTGCCGGTATCAAATTGCCTGTTAAAGGCTATTTTGTCTATATGAAAAGAATTCTAGAAGGTTTTAAGCTGGAAGCAACCGATGGAAGTCAACAGTTTTTGGGGAAACAAAAGATTCCTTTTGTCGAAGGAACCTTTATATAGCACTATTTTGGAGACCAATGAAGTAAGTCGCTTTTAAGGTGATTTTATATTTTTCATAAAGTCATCCAGAGCATGCCGAGGAATGCGATAACGCCTTCCTAGCCGATAGTGTTCAATCTTTCCCTTTTGAAGAAGTTCGTAAACCATAGTCTTGCTGGCATAAAGTTCTTCCATCACTTCCTGCGGAGTATAGATTTCCTTTTTCGATTTTCCTATGAATCTCACCTCCTACTTATGATATTTTTACCTTTTATGATCAATCATCCTGTGATGTATACTCACTGTAAAGGGCACCCCTTATAAGATAACTATTTCTCTGCAATTAACTAGTGCCGCTTACTAGTTAATTATACCAAATAAATAGAGCTATATACCTAAAGAAGGTACCCTGTTTCGGGTACCTTTTTTAGTACTTTTGGCACAATTATTGCAAGAATACATATTCCAATCTGTTTTTTCAATCCTCAATCTGATAGCGTTTTTCGACGGCGGAAATCATATCCCCTATCTGTTCCACCAGTGAGTCCGGTGCCACAACTCGGGCTTTATCCCCTAATTGCAATACCCATCGAACCAGGCCATCTCCTTCATTCGCACTAAAGGTTGCAAGGTATGTGTCACTTCCCTGATCTTTTTTACTTATTTTCACCTGATCCCCCAGTTCTTCAAAGATAGAGTTCAACAGGCTTTTGTTAATTTCCATGGTTACTTTGATTTCCCTTCCCACAAACATCAGAAAGCATTTACCGGCGTACTCTTCGATATTGAGTCCTTGGGAATATCCCCATATTTCCTTTAGGGATTTGGCATCCTCTTTCAGAACTACCACCTCTTTCATTCGATCCACCCGGTAGTTGGATAACCTGTTATAGTTGTCCATATTCAAGACGGCATAATTACAGTTTTTTTTTGAAAACAAGGCGTAAGGACTTCCAATGTATTCCCGTATTACACCGTCTTTTTCCCGAGGTATCAATTTATGTTTTTCTTTGTAACTGTAGTATATAAACCGCACTTTCTTTTTTTCCTCAATTGCCAGTCGCAGTTTATCTAAATTATAGGGAACCTGTTCATTAACGGTTTTAGGAGTGCGACGAATATCGATTTCTTTATTGAGACTATACCTCGTATACACATTATGGAGCTCCGCAATTTTATTTACCAAGGTTTGCGTTTTCTTCCTGGAAATCGAATAGTTTCGAGAG
>SLKF01000025.1 GCA_007134725.1 Clostridiales bacterium
ATACATTTTTACAAATTTGATCCGTATGAATCATATAATCCCTCCTTAATAATATTTTGATACCCTGTTTGTGCCAATGATATCCTAAAATTATTATAACATGTTCTAATAGGATGAAAATATGTTTTCACAGAAGATTTTTTGGTATAAATAAACCAATAACCAAAGAAGTTGTTGAATGGAAACGACTAATCTTAATAGCAGGAGGAATTATTATGAAAACTTTAATCGCTTATGGAACCAAATACGGAACCACCCGTAAAGTCGCTGAAGTGATTTCCCAAAGACTGCCGGGAGAGGTGGATCTTGTGGATCTTAAGGAGGAAAAGGATCCCGACGTATGCGCCTACGATGCAATTCTCATCGGAGCTTCCGTTTATGGCGGAAATATACAAAGAGAAGTGCGCAGTTTTTTTGATCATCAGAAAGAGAACTTGGTATCCAAGCCCTATGGAATTTTCATCGCTGCGGGAAACAATTTAGAAGTAGAGAGAAATTACCGGGTATATGTAGGAAAAACCATCTATGATCATGCGGAAATTAAGGAATACATCGGTTATAGTTATGATTTTACAAAAATGAATTTCTTCGAAAAAACCATGATCAAAAAAGTCGCAAAGGTTACGGAAAATATAGAAAAGCTGGATGAAGAAGGAATCAATAACGTTGTGCAGTGGGTGAAGGAAGTGGAAGGCAGACTTAGTAAACCAATCACAGACAAAACCGCTGAGCACTAAAGTATGGGGAAGGGAGACTTAAAGGGATAAGAAAGTAGAATTAAGTGTAAATACTAAGTGTAAACAATAAGTGTAAAGAACTAAGAACAAAGATCAAACCGTCTCTAGGGGAAGAGGGGGTTTGATCTTTGCTTTATCCCTTTATAAAACTGTGATAAAATGAGTTATTATGGATGAAAGGAAGGGAAACGATGAGATTAAAAGAAATTTTAGAGACAATTGGAGCACTGAAAAATACAGAGTTGAATCCGGAGCTGAAACAAGGGGAGAAGGATATTGAAATCACAGGGCTCAGTTATCATTCCCAAGGAGTGGAATCCGGCAATCTGTTCTTTTGTATAAAAGGGTATGAGACCGACGGACATAAATATTTGCAAGACGCGGTAAATAAAGGGGCGCTGGCGGCGATTGTAGAAGAGGTACAGGAAGGCATTCCGATCCCTCAGATAAAAGTAAAAAACAGCCGTATTGCCATGGCCAACATTGCAGCGAAATTTTATCAGGAGCCGTCGAAAAAGCTGCAGGTAATAGGGATTACTGCAACCAATGGAAAAACCACCACTTCTTTTATGGCAGATAAAATACTAAAAGATCAAAATATGGAAGTCGGCATCATCGGTACGGTAATGGTACAGTATCGGGATAAAAAGATTCCATCCCTGCTTACCACTCCCGATTCCCTGGATCTGCAAAAACATTTCAAGAGTATGGTGGAAGAAGGGGTTTCCCATGTAACCATGGAGGTTTCCTCCTCGGCCCAGGAACTTCACCGGGTAGACGGGGTGGATTTTGATATTGTAACCCTCAATAACATTTCCCGGGAGCATATTGATTCCCATGGAAGTTTTGAGCGGTACTTTGAAGTGAAGTCCCGGTTGATTACAAGGGCAAAAGAAGACAGTGCAGCGGTGCTGAATTTGGATGACACTTATTCAAAGGGATTAATTTCCAAGACCAAAGCAAAAGTGTTTACCTATGGAATAGAGGATACCAGCGGAGATTTTTTCGTCAAAAACCTGGATCTTTCCACGGGAAGAGGAATCTTTACCCTGGTGGTGCCCAAGGATCTGGAACATAAAGGAGTGAAGATTCCAAAGGGAGAAACGGAAATAAGTCTTTCGGTTCCGGGATTTCATTCGGTATATAACAGTGTGGTAGCCGCCATTATCGGGTTATTGTCCGGGGTGGATAAGGAAGGGGTTAAGAAATCCTTAAAAGACTTTCGGGGGGTAGAACGTCGCTTCGAGTTTATCCATGAAGAGGACTTTACAATTGTGGATGACCACTTTGCCAATGCGGGAAACATCCACATGACATTGGGAACCTTAAAAGAGATGGATTATAGCAAGCTTCATGTCCTTTATGCAATCCGGGGGAAACGGGGGATCGCAGTGAATCGGGAAAACACGGAGGCCTTAGTTGGGTGGTTACCAAAGCTTGGCGTTACAGAGCTGCTGGCCACGGAAAGCATATCCCACGTAATGGAGAAGGACCGGGTAACGGTTGAAGAGCGAGAAGTTTTTGAAGAAGTTACAAAAGCTGCGGGGATCCCCACTAAGATTATTAAAGAACTACCGGAAGCCATCGAGCAGGTAATGAAAAAAGCCAACCCCGGAGATGTGGTTCTACTTGCAGGGTGTCAGGGCATGGATTACGGCGGAGAGATGGCCTTAAGACTACTGGCAAAAGGAAAAACCCTAAAAGAACAAGAAAAGATTCTGGCTCCCTTAAAGGATCGGGTTGCGGGAATCGCAGAAAAAATTGAATAAGTGATTTTGAAATTAACGGTTAAGGCCTGGGGTGAACCGGGATTGTTCCATTGAAAAACCCCCGGATCTTTTGGGATACGGGGGTTTCATTATACTGTTTGACATACTGTTTGACTATTTTTGCATGCTTCCGATAAACCAAAGTTGTTTATTGTAAAAGGCCACATGCTCTTCAAACAGGGCTACAGCAACGAAGTCTCCTTTTTCGTCGGCTTCATTTCGAATTTCCACCGCAAGGGCGTTCATCAGTTCAAGATCTTCTTTTAAGTGGTTAAGGACTTCCTGGGTCTTGTAAGATGTTTGACTGAGCTCTTTGATTGTGGTTTTATCAAGATAATCCGATAGTTTAGCCAGGGGCTCGCCACCGTTCATTTTAATATGTTCCGCAACATCATCGTACTTTTGGAACACATCATCATAAAGTTCTTCCGTAAAGTTGTGAAGGGCTACAAATTGCACGCCTACCACATTCCAATGTAGATTGTGAAGTTTCACATTCCATACCGCCAAGTTTGATAAATACACATTTAATTTTTCCATAATTTTCATTACCTCCATTTTTCTTTTGTTTTTTATGTTTTTCTATAATATAATGATAACAATAATCAACGGTTCTTTCTAGACACAAAATTGTTTGTTAAATTAATGTGGAAATGGGGTAGAAGTATGATTAAAGTAGATGAAAGCTTTGAAGAGGTACACGGCATGATTCGTTCCCGATGGATCCCGGAGATTTTAGATTCCATCAAAGAAGGTAATCATAGTTATGGAGAAATCTTGGATTCCATTGATTACATCAGTGGGACAGAACTTAACCGCAAGTTGAACTTATTAGTGGAAAAAAAAGCTTTGGGAAAACAGGAAGGGCCTAAGCGTAGTCGTTATGAACTCTTAGACCTGGGAGAAGACCTGCATCATATTTTTTATCACTTGGTAGAATTAAAAGAA
>SLKF01000082.1 GCA_007134725.1 Clostridiales bacterium
CCAATAAGGCGGAGGCCGGATCTCCACGGAAATCATTGGCAACCTTATCGATCTCATCAAATAAAAACACGGGATTTTTGCTCTTTGCCTGTCGCATGGATGTGATGATCCTTCCGGGAATGGCTCCCACATAGGTTCTTCGGTGTCCTCGAATCTCCGCTTCATCCCGAATGCCCCCTAGGGACATTCTGACAAAATTCCGATTTAACGATCGGGCGATGGATTTCGCAATGGAAGTTTTACCTACTCCCGGAGGTCCTACCAAGCAAAGGATGGGTCCTTTGATGGTTTTGGAAAGCTGTCGTATGGCTAAATATTCTAAAATTCTTTCCTTAACCTTCTCTAAACCATAATGGTCCTCATCCAATATCTCTGCAGATTTGGTAATATCCAGCTTATCCTTCGTCTCTTGTTGCCAAGGTAAATTCAGCACCCAGTCCACATAATTTCGAATGACTCCCGTTTCCTGAGATCCCGGGGATAGTTTTAGCAATCGGTCAATCTCCCGTAGGATTTTTTCCTTCGTATCTTCCGATAGTTGAAGTTTTTCCATTTTTTGCTTATACTCTTCCACTTCTTCAACGACGCCTTCATCTTCTCCTAATTCTTTTTGAATCGCCTTAAGCTGTTCCCGAAGATAGTAATCCTTTTGTACTTTGTTTACCTGATCCTTGACCCGGCTATTAATGGTGTTTTCAATTTCCAATACCTGAATGTTTTCAAGCAGCATTCTGTAAAGAATTTCCAATCGTTCGTCGGGATCAAAGGCACTGAGGATTTCTTGATTTTCCTTAGGACTCAAGGGCACATTGGCGGAAATGGTGTCCGCCAGTCGACCGGGATCTTCAATCTCTGCTAAGGTCACCAGGATTTCCGGGGATATTTTACTGTTTTTATCCACGTAGTCCTCAAAGGTGTCCAGTACACTTTTCATCAGGGCTTTTCCCTGAGGTGTGGGGGCTACGCTATCGATACTTTCTTCCACCGCTACTACAAAGTAGGGATCTTCCTGGATAAATTCCAGAATTTCTCCTCTAGATATTCCCTCTACCAGTACTCGAATGGTATCTCCGGGAAGTTTTAGCATCTGCTTGATTTTTGCGATGGTTCCTACATGATAAAAATCATCCGTGGAAGGCATACTGATCTCCGCCTCTTTTTGAGAAACCAAAAAGATCATTTGATCGTGGATCATGGCTTCCTCTAAAGCTTTGATCGACTGCTCCCGTCCCACATCGAAATGCAGGACCATA
This sequence comes from Clostridiales bacterium, assembly GCA_007134725.1. Taxonomy (GTDB): domain Bacteria; phylum Bacillota; class Clostridia; order Peptostreptococcales; family T1SED10-28; genus Isachenkonia. The sequence goes on from SLKF01000082.1 coordinate 1,254, forward strand.
TATGGGAAAATAGACATTCCCCTTAGGGGAATCAATGGTAATTCCATGGTTTTATGTTTCATATAAATCCTCCTCGTCTCTACAGCCTGATAAACCGGGCTGATTATCGCATTCTATTATAACTTTTCAATCTTCCTTTTTCAAGATGAATACCCTTTTCTTCTACAGATTAACAGTAAACCCTTTACTTTTGCAAGTAATCTTCCCGATTTACGAAAAATATTTTCTCCTTAGATCCTCCATTGAATATGTTATAATGGTATGCGAACAGGAAAGTGGTTTTTGGGGTCTTACCCGATCACTTCCTATTTACTTTCTAGATTCTTATACTAATCATTCAGGAGGTTTTCTATGTTGAAAGAACGTTTAAAACTATTCTATATTTTTTTCCGGATAGGAGCCTTTACCTTTGGCGGGGGGTATGCCATGGTGCCTGTCATTCAAAAGGAAATGGTGGAAAGAGCAAAACTCATTGATGAAAAAGAGTTTTTGGATATCATCGCCGTCGCCCAGAGTCTTCCCGGAGCCGTAGCGGTGAACACTTCCGTATTTGTAGGTTTTAAGCTTTATGGTATTCCCGGAGCCCTTTCTGCACTTCTTGGAACGGTCCTTCCCTCCATGATCGTCATCACCATACTGGCAGTCTTTTATCAGCAGGTACAAAACATCCAAAGTATTGAATTGTTTTTCAAAGGGGTTCGTCCCGCAATTGTGGCATTGATCTTTATGGCCGCTGTAAAACTTTCAAAAAACTTGGATCCCACCCGTTTTAATATTCTACTGGGTTCCGGAGCTTTTATCGGTATCGTATTCTTGGGAATCCACCCGATTCTTGTGATTATCGCAGCCGCCACCATCGGCTTAATTCGGGAAAAGAAGGGGGAAAAACATGGAGCTTCTTAACATCTTTTTAGTGTTTTTGCGCATCGGCGCATTCAGTTTCGGCGGTGGGTATGCCATGCTTCCTCTGATTGAACAGGAAGTGGTTCGAAATCATCAATGGTTGGAAATCAGTGAGTTTGTGGATATCATAGCCTTATCACAGATGTCCCCGGGACCGATTTCTATTAACGCCGCCACCTTTATCGGCTTTAAACACGTAGGCCTCATTGGGGGTATTGTGGGCACCATCGGAGTGGTTTCCTTTTCCTTTTTAATCGTTACGGTAATGGCCAGCATTATTTTAAAAAATCGGGAATCCAGCACCATCGAAGGAATTTTCCGTGGAATCCGGCCCGCTGTAATCGGTCTGATCGGCGCCGCTTGTGTCTCCTTATTCGATACTTCCGTAGTGGATTTTCGAACCTTTGGCATCGGTTTTTTTGCCCTTTTGATCATCGGAAAGTTTAAACTCCACCCCATTGCTATCGTTATGATTTCCGGCACCTTAGGAATTGTGTTGTATTCCTTTTGATTTTTTTGAGTTTCTTTACATTAATGACTTTTTATCCTGGGGAGGGGTTCGTTGCTTACCCCTTATTATTTATCTAAGGAGGACAATTACTCCGTCCCTCTGTCCGCTTGCCCTTCCTCTGTCCCCTCGGTATCTTTCATTGTAAAAAGGATGGTCTGAATAGACCATCCTTTTTTGTGTCTTCCATTAGCGTTTTAATTGTTTTGACTTAGGATGCGTTTTCCGCTGGGCTTTCTTCTTTTTCTTCGATTGCTTCTTTGGATTTGAGGATAATGGTTGGTGCTTCAGCCTCATCCACGGTTTTCTTGGTGATAATGATCTTGGCTATATCATCTCTGGAAGGAATATCATACATGATATCGTTCATGATACTCTCGGTGATCCCTCGAAGTCCCCGTGCTCCGGTTTTTCGAGTGATGGCTTTTTTCGCAATGGCCACCAATGCCTCTTCTTCAAATTCCACTTCCACGTCATCCAGTTGGAAAAGCTTTTTATACTGCTTGGTCAGCGCATTTTTCGGTTCTGTTAAGATCTGAACCAAGGCGGCTTCATCTAATTCTTCCAAGGTTACCAGTACCGGAATTCGTCCCACAAATTCGGGAATCAGTCCGTACTTCAGTAAATCATCGGGTTCAAGCTTTTTGAGGAGCTCTTTCTCGTCCATTTTGTTGGTCTTTGCCACATCGGCGCCAAAGCCCATGGATTTCTTTCCGATTCGGTTTTGAATTACCCTTTCAATACCGCCGAAGGCTCCACCCACAATAAAGAGGATGTTCTTCG
>SLKF01000161.1 GCA_007134725.1 Clostridiales bacterium
ATGAAAAGGTTATTGGCAAACCCGGCTATGAAAAACCGGTCCAAGCGTCTATGGAGCTTTTGAAAAGCTCCGCAGTTGATTACGAGTTTCGAACGACCTTTGTCAAAGGATTGATGTCACCCCAGTCTATCGAGGGACTCAAACTAATGGTTCAAAACAGTAATCGATTTGTTTTGCAGCGTGTCAGACTAAATGATGAAGTTCTCTCTCCTAAGGTACAAATGCAGCCTTATACGAAAGAAGAGATGGAAAAGTTTAAAGATGAATTTACCCCCTATGTAAGGGAAATTCGACTAAACCTATAAAAAATTCAATTCTAAGGACTTAACTTAAATATTGCTGAGAGTGATTGTTTTTAATTCAATAGTTATGGTATGATGTAATCATAAGAAATAGGAACAATAGAGGTGTTATATGAACTTACCAAATATATTAACGACGCTGCGATTATTATTAATTCCGGTATTTATTTACGTTTTTTTCTTCTTTGAAGACAACAATCTGTTATATGCAACCGGGGTCTTCTTCTTAGCCGGAGTTACTGATGGTTTAGATGGTTATTTAGCCCGTAAATATCATCAGGTTACGAAAATTGGTCAAGCCCTGGATCCCTTAGCGGATAAGTTGATGCAACTTACGGTAATTGTGAGCTTTACCATTGCAGATATTTTGCCTTTATGGATTTTAATCGTAGTGGGGATCAAAGAAGGATTGATGATTTTAGGAGCAACCATTCTTTATACCAGAAGAGATAAAACTGTCATTCCTGCTAATAAATTAGGAAAGATTTCTACGGTATTGTTTTATGTAGCGATATTATTGATTGGATTGGGTGTTACGTGGGGAAGATATCTTTTAATCACAGCCATTTTAATTACAGTAATTGCATTTTTTCGATATCTACGAATGGGCCTCAAGAAATTAAAAGAGAATAAAGTTCTTAAATAAATTCTTTTTTCAAAAAAATGAATTGACAAAACTGAAAATACCATTATAATTTATAATAACTAAATAATAGGCAATGATTAGGAGTAGTAGGTAATAACCCTTAAAAAGAGAGGCGATGATCCGCTGAAACATCGCTTAAGGCAATGATTACTGAAGTAGCCTAGGAGCCTCTGCAATGAAACTAAGTAGTTGTAGACGGTAGATCCGTTATCCAAAAGAAGTGTCTACAATGGCTGCTATGTTGTAGGAACTAAGTTGGTAACACGAATGTCAAGCTTCGTCCTTAACTGATTCTATCAGGATAAGGATGAGGCTTTTTTTATTATTCTTTGTTTTTATATTTATTGTCCATACATGAGGAGGAATTGATATGAGCGAACAATTAGCCAAAACCTATGATCCAAAAGCTTTTGAAGAAAAAATTTATCAACACTGGATGGAAAAAGATTTTTTTAAAGCCGATGCTAATTCTGAAAAACCGCCTTACTCCATTGTTTTACCCCCACCAAATATTACCGGACAACTGCATATTGGCCATGCTTTAGACCACACCCTTCAGGATATATTAATCCGCTGGAAACGAATGCAGGGCTACGAAACCCTATGGCAACCGGGTACGGACCATGCCAGTATATCCACGGAAGTAAAGGTAGTGGAAAAACTAAAGAAAGAAGAGGGTTTAACCAAAAAAGACGTAGGAAGGGAAGGATTTTTAGAGCGTGCCTGGAGTTGGCGTGAAGAATATGGTCGAAAAATTGTTAGTCAAATGAAAAAACTTGGAAACTCCTGTGACTGGTCCCGGGAACGTTTTACCATGGATGAAGGCTTAAATGAAGCAGTAACGGAAGTCTTTATAAGGCTTTATGAAAAAGGTCTGATCTATAAGGGGAATCGAATCATCAACTGGTGTCCCAGCTGCCGGACGTCCTTATCCGATGCGGAAGTGGATCATCATGATAAAAAAGGAAACTTTTGGCATGTTAAATACCCAATCAAAGACACCGATGAGTTTGTGGTGATTGCTACAACCCGGCCGGAAACTATGCTGGGAGATACGGCGGTTGCCGTACATCCGGAAGATAAACGATATCAGCACCTTATTGGGAAGGTGGCAATTCTTCCGTTACTAGGCCGAGAACTCCCGATTATTGCCGATGAATATGTGGATCAGGATATGGGTACCGGTGCATTGAAAATAACCCCAAGCCATGACCCCAATGACTTTGAAATCGGCTTAAGACATAACCTAGAGCAGATTTTGGTACTTGATGAAGAAGCCAAAGTTAATGAACGAGGCGAACAGTACAACGGTCTGGATCGTTATGAAGCCCGTAAAGCGATTGTCAAAGACCTTGAAACCGGAAGTTTCCTATTAGAGGTTAAGGAGCATGATCATAGTGTGGGTCAATGTAGCCGATGCACTACGGTGGTAGAGCCTATTACTTCAGAGCAATGGTTCGTAAAAATGGAATCCTTGGCAAAGCCCGCAATGGATGTTGTAAATAATGGAGATATTCAGTTTGTTCCCGATCGGTTCTCGAAAACTTATTTAAACTGGTTGGAAAACATTCGGGACTGGTGCATTTCCCGCCAACTATGGTGGGGGCATCAAATCCCCGCATATTACTGCAGTGAATGTGATGAAATTATGGTATCAAAAGAAGCGCCGACGCAGTGTGTAAAATGTGGATCAGCAGATGTGGTTCAGGATGAGGACGTGCTGGATACATGGTTTAGTTCTGCACTTTGGCCATTTTCCACTTTGGGATGGCCTGAGGATACCAAAGAATTAGAGAAGTTTTATCCAACGGATGTATTGGTAACAGGATATGATATCATCTTTTTCTGGGTAGTTCGAATGGCTTTTTCAGGCTTGGAATTTATGGACAAAATTCCTTTTAAACACGTTTTAGTCCATGGACTGGTTCGGGATGCAGAAGGTCGAAAGATGAGTAAATCATTAGGAAATGGTATTGATCCATTAGAGGCTATTGAAGAATTCGGAGCCGATGCCCTTCGCTTTACGTTAATTACCGGAAATACTCCGGGGAATGATATGAGATTTCATCTTGAACGACTGGAATCCAGTAGGAATTTCGCCAACAAACTATGGAATGCTACTCGTTTTGTATTGATGAATAATGAGGATGCCGTGGAGAAATACGAAGATGTAAAAGAACATTTAAATACAATGGATTACTGGATTATTTCTCGATTTAATCAAGTGGTAAGAGATGTTACGGAGAACATGGATCGATTTGAATTGGGTATTGCACTGCAAAAGATCTATGATTTCGTTTGGAATGAGTATTGTGATTGGTATATCGAATTTTCCAAAAGTCGACTATATGGTGAAAATCTTGAAGAGAAAAAAGTAGACTACGAAAATTTTCAATTGACGTTCGAAGAGCTTGATTATGATGTTCAAAAAAAGAGAATAAGTCTTCAGATCCCGATTGATTCAAAAGATAAGTTTGTATAACCAAAATAGTACAA
>SLKF01000206.1 GCA_007134725.1 Clostridiales bacterium
CGTCTTATCTCAATGGGTCTAGCCCTTTCGATTAAACGTTCGACAACCAATCGCCGACTTTTCAGCGACAAGATTCATCTTACCATCTTCTCCACTGACCGTCAAGACTTTTTTTTGTACTATCGTCTTTTCCGGTGGTCTTCGGGTTTTGCTTTCCCCTTTTTAGCGACTCAACTAATATACCATCCTAGCTTTTTTGTGTCAAGATAAAAATGTGTATTTCTTATGCTTTTCAGTACTCCCATCAATGGTACCTATTTAAAAACTGGGACATAACCCATTCAACTACTTATATATTATGAAACTTAGACTTTAATAAACGAGAAAAGAAATCCAAATTTATGGATTTCTTTTCTCGTTTATTAATATTTGCTTTTTTTTCTTACAGGTGTTTCATACCCTCGGCTAAAGCTTTTTTGTTAAGAGGTACAAACTTTTCTTTAATATTCTCTACTAATACCTCTTCCCAGTTAATATCATCGATCGCCATTGCTTTTAAGAGTGCTCCTAAAAGAACAATGTTTTGGGCTTTAATGTTCCCGAGATCCACTGCAATGTCCGCGGCCTTAACTACAGTAAGATTTTTAACGACTGCTGCAATGTCATCTAGAATTGTTTCCGGATAAGGTACTTTCCCTGATAAGGTTGGTGCTGAAGGAATAGCATAATCATTGACTACAGCAATCCCATCGGGCTTTAAGAATCCTAACCATCGATAAGCTTCCATTTTTTCAAAAGCTACAATAATATCTGCTTGTCCTTTCCCTATGATCGGGGAAAAAACCTCATCCCCGAACCGTACTTGGGTGGTTACACTTCCTCCTCTTTGAGCCATTCCATGAACCTCGGACATTTTAACATCATATCCGGCTTTGATTAACCCTTGAGATAGTATTTTACTGGCGAGGATAATACCCTGACCGCCTACGCCGACTAATAATACGTTTTTTGTTTTTTTCATATTATTCTCCCACCTTTTCAATAGCGTTAAATGGACATACTTGTAGACAAACTTCACAACCTACACACATGGTTGGATCAATTTGTGCTTTATCTCCAAAGGAGATCGCGGGACATCCTACTTTTCCACATACTTTACAGGTTGTACATTTTTCTACATCTACTTGACAAATAGACTTTGTTAAATCAAATTCTTCATAGTCTTCTTGTGTGAATTCTTTTAATACACAGGGCCATTTTGTAATAATCACCGACGGTTCATCAGTGGCTAAAGCTTTGTCAATGGCATCCTTGCTTTCTTTTAAGGTTAGAGGGTTGATGGTTTGTACATCCTCAACGCCACAGGCTCTTACCATTTTCTCAATATCAATGATTGGTGCTTTTTCACCCATTAAGGTGTATCCGGTTCCAGGGTTTTGCTGGTGTCCGGTCATTCCTGTGATTCTATTATCCAAAATCACGGTAACGGTATTACCCTTGTTATAGACGATATCTAATAATCCAGTAATCCCCGAGTGAAAAAATGTGGAGTCACCAATTACACCAACCACTTTTTTATCCACTCCATTTTTGTTGAAAGCCATTTGTGCACCATGTCCTGCGCTGATACTGGCCCCCATACAGATACAGGTATCCATTGCATTCAGTGGTTCTGCAGAACCTAAGGTATAACATCCAATATCTCCGGTAACCATAATATTTTTCTTTCTGGATAACTCATAGAAAAATCCTCTGTGGGGACATCCGGCACACATCGTCGGAGGTCTGCCAACCGCTTTAGTATCATCCAACTCTAATACTTCAGGAGTGGTACCCAGCAGTGCTTCTTCAATTACATGGGGACTTAGCTCTCCAATATTAGAGATTTTTTCTTTTCCGATACACTCAATCCCATTGGCCTTCATCTGCTCTTCCATAAAAGGCTCTAACTCTTCTATTACATAAAGGGTATCTACTTCTTTAGCAAAGTTTTTAATTTTGTCCATGGGCATTGGAAAGCTTAGACCAATTTTCAAATAGGATGCTTTTTTTCCAAATACTTCCTTGGCATATTGATAAGCGACTCCTGAAGTTACAATACCAATTTTTTTATCATTCCACTCAATTCGATTTAAGTGAGTTTCATTACTGAACTTTTCTAGTTCTTTTAGTTTTTTCTCTAATAACACATGCATGATCCGTCCATTAGCGGGGGTGGCAACAAATTTACTGATGTTTTTTTCATAAGGTTTAATTCCAACTTCTTTACGTTCTGCGGTTTCTACTGGAGTTTTACTGTGACAAATTCGTGTGGTTACTCGTAACATAACTGGCACATCAAATTTTTCACTGATTTCAAAGGCTTCTTTCGTAAAGTCCTTAGCTTCCTGAGAGTTGCTTGGTTCGATTACCGGAAGTTTGGCGGCTTTTCCATAATATCGGTTATCTTGTTCATTTTGCGAACTATGAAGTCCCGGATCGTCTGCGGATACAAATACGAATCCCCCATTAACTCCAGTATAAGCATAAGTAAAGATTGGATCCGCAGCCACATTTACTCCAACATGCTTCATTGCGGCCAAACTTCTTGCCCCCGCAATGGAACCACCGATGGCTACTTCCATGGCAACTTTTTCATTAGGAGACCACTCACTATAAATGTCTTCCTTGTACTGTGCCATGTTTTCAAGAATCTCGGTACTAGGCGTTCCAGGGTATGCGGCGGTAAGCGTTACTCCCGCCTCATAACATCCCCTTGCAATAGCTTCATTACCAGTCATTAATTGTTTCATTCAAACTCACTCCTTCGGTTTATTATTATTTTGTTGCTGCAGAAATGACACTTCCCAGTGCAATCGAGTAAAACTTTGTTTCCGCAGAATCTGCCCGTGATACTAAGACAATCGGTGCTTTCGCTCCCATGATTACCCCTGCGGATTCAGCACCGGCCATATAGGTCATGGCTTTTCCAATACCATTTCCGACTTCAATGGTCGGCACAAGAAAAATATCGGTTTCTCCAACTACGGGGCTTTCATAACCTTTGATTTTTGCTGCTTCCTTTGAAACCGCTAAATCAAAAGCGATAGGTCCTTCCACATATACATCTTCACCATAAGCTTTTTTCAAAGAGTTTTCTTTAAGCTTTTGTCCATCAATGGTGGCTGGCATTTTATCACTTGCTTTTTCTTTTGCTGCTAAACAGGATACATAGGTTTTTTGATTGCCCAGAGCCTGAGATACCAGTATGGCATTCCGAAGGATATCTTCTTTTTGCTCAAAAGTCGGTGCAATATTCATTCCACCGTCACTCATCAACAACAATTTGTGATAAGTGGGCACTTCATATACCATTACATGACTTAACAAACGATCGGTTCGAAGCCCATAATCCTTGTTAAGAACCGCTTTCAGTAAAATGGAAGTATCAATTTTCCCCTTCATCAGAAAATCTGCTTTTCCTTCAGAGATTAATTTTACTGAAGTTTCTGCAATA
>SLKF01000054.1 GCA_007134725.1 Clostridiales bacterium
TCCTTCACTGGCCGGATATTTATCCATAACGGCGAAGGCCAGTTCATTTTCAAAGATGGTTTTCTCGTCTTCCAGATTACAAAATATGCAGTCCATAGAAACTCCTCCTCGTTGTTTATACCTTAAATATAACCACTTGAAAGACCGAAAATTCCCATGCCTTGAGACGGTTTTTATTAACTTCTCACTATTCAATCTCTCCACTTTTCACCTTACGGATAAATATTTCCACCAGGGCAGGGTCAAACTGGGTTCCCGAATTAGTTCCCAACTCCTCTAAGGCATCTTCTATGCTCATGGCGGCACGATAGGAGCGGTCGCTGGTCATGGCATCGTAGGCATCGGAAATACAGCAGATTCTCGATTGTAACGGAACTTGCTCTCCCGTTAATCCCTTGGGATACCCTTTGCCATCCCAACGTTCATGGTGGCTCAAGACGTACTCCGCGATATCCGCAAGATCATTGGTGGTGCTGAGAATTCGATAGCCAATCTCCGCATGTCGGCGCATTTCGATAAACTCTTCTTCGGTTAAGGTTCCGGGTTTATTGAGAATTTTATCGGAAATGGCAATTTTTCCGATATCATGCAGAAGGCCTAGGGCTCTTAATTCGTTGACCTCGTATTCTTTCATCCCCAAAGCCTCACCGATGGTGACACAGATCTCTGAAACCCTTTGAGAATGAGCTTCTTCTCTGGGACTTTTCTGGTTGATGGCGGAAATAATGTTATCGATTACCTGTCCTCGCATGCTGGGTCCTTCGAAGAGTTTATTTCTGTACATCTGATCCTCGGCCTTTTTTAACACCGTTGCCATTTCCTCTGTTAGCGATGTTTTTGTTGCACAACCGAAGGAAAGGGAGACATCCAATCCCCGGACGTTTTCCTGCTTTAAGGCCTTTTTGATGCGATCAATCAGCTTTTCTGCTTCATTACCGTCCATACCTGGAAGGATGATAGCGTATTCATCTCCACCGTTTCTTGCAATAATTTCATCGGCCCGACAGGTATTTTTCAATATTTCTCCAGTTTTCATCAAAAGCTCGTCCCCCACTTGGTGACCAAAGGAGTCGTTTATCAGCTTCAAGCCATTAAGATCTCCCATAATCACTGTAACGGGTAAATTCCGTTCGGTATCCAATCGCTTCAGCTCCGTTTCAAAATACCGACGATTGAAAAGACCGGTGAGATGATCATGGAAACTTAAGTATTCGATTTTTTCTTTTTGCTCCATGCTTTCCGTAATATCCCGGGCCACACCGATCCGACCTTTGGGTGTTCCATTGGCATGCCTGGTAAAGGAAAGATGAAAAGCCAGCCACTTTACCTCGCCCTTGGCGGTGTAATGCTGAATAATCAATTCCCGACTGCCATTGAGGTCTCGACCTTTCTTTTCCAGTTCCATTTCCTCATCTAAAAGAACCTTCAGCCTCTTAAGGGTCTCCTCCGGATATCGGGCGGTGACTTCCAAAGCCAAAAAAGTTTCGGCAGAATACCCTAAGATTTTCTCCACCGAATCACTGCAATAGGTAATATTCAAATCCAGGTCCATCATCCAGATGATGTCGGAGATGTTCTCCACAATAAAACGGTTCCGTTTTTCACTCTTTTGCAATTCTTGATTGGTGCGAACTCGGGAAATCGTTGATAATAAACTGTTTCCATACTGTAATAATATATCTTTTTCCTCCATAGTATAATGGTGATACTCTCTTACTGCATCAAAGCCGATAAACCCGTAAAGGTTGTCTCCGATAAATAAAGGAACGGAAATCACACTTTTGATCCCTTGAGGCTCCAGGATAGATTTTATGGGATCGCCCTCAGTCATGGACTGCACATCGTCGATCACCACGGTTTTCTTCTCTTTATGGGAGTTCAGCCAGGCCTGTGCTTTCTCCAGAGGGATCCCCTGGAGTTCATGAATTTGGGGAAGGATTCCTTCTTTGCACCACTCATAGGTATTGATGCAGATTCGTTGTTCGAAATCATATTCGAAGACATAGACCCGGTCGGCTCCCACAATCTTTGCCGCTTTATTCATGGTGTCTTCAATGATGGTATCCAGGGTTTTTGACGTGGCACCCATCAACAGTGTAGAGACTTCAAGAAGTATTCTCTGATCTTCATTGTTGCCCTTCAGTGCGTCATCCATCCTTCCCCTGTCAATCATCAGCCCCAACTGTCTTCCGTACATCTCCGCGAGGACATCGTTTCGAAAATCTTTTCCTTTTGGCATCATAAAGGTAAAATCCCCCAGCATCACATCGTTTTTCAGAATTTTTACCAACACGGTTTCACCGATTCCAAAGGTTTTCGTTAAGAGATCGCAAAGGTTTTTGGGAATCACCCCTTCGGCCAATTCATGAAGTGTCGAAAAACGGGTAATTGAGCGATTCTTTATTTTTTCCACTCTTAGAGGGTCATGATCCCATTCCTTTCCTTCCAGCATCATTTCCATTATTTTCATGGCTTTTTCGATATTTCCCCGATCCCCTGCTATGGCCACGGTTTTATATTTGTTTCCTTTTTCGTTATAAAGATTGAATGCGGCATATTTTGCCTCGGAAATCTCTAAGAGGGTGTCCACTATTTGTTGATAAGGGATTTTCCCTCCTATCCCGTTCAAAAAAGATTCCGAGGTTATGGATATTTTTTTCAACCCCCGGATCTGTCTTTCCTCCTTGGTTACATCGGTGACCGTCACAATAAAATAGCCCGGTTCCGGAGAAAAGGTATTCCCTTTATACCAGCGGTTCAGCGGTTCAGAGTATTGGGTGAAATTATTCTGTGTTCCCTTCAGGGCCACATCACCGTAAAAACCGATCCAATCGAATTTATCTTTTTCAATGCCCGGCAGCACCTCGGTAACGGATTTTCCAAGAATCCTTTGAGCGTCCAGACCGGTGATCTCTTCAAAGGCTTGATTTGCTTCAATATATATATAATCGATGGGATTCCCGTCATTGTCCGTAACAATTTTATGATAGGCATAACCCACTATGGCTTGTTCAATGATGTTCTTATAAAATGATGGTTCCCACATTCCGTATCATTCCTTTCCTGTTGGTTTGGTTCAATCGATGATTAATTTTAACACATCCATCAATAATATGAAGTATAATTTCCTTTTACGCAAACAAAAACCGTCTTATCAGGATAACGGTTTTTGTTGATCTTCAAAACAACTACCTCATTTTTATAAAGTAGCCTATGTGTTTATCCGAAAAGTTCCACGAACTTGTTGACGACTTCTGGATCAAATTGGGTGCCGGAACACCTCACGATTTCTTTTATTGCTACTTTGGGAGAAACCCCTTCTTTATAGGCTCTGGAATGGGTCATAACATCATAGACGTCGACGACGGATATAATCCGGGACAATATAGGAATTTCATCCCCTTTTAATCCATGGGGATATCCTGTTCCGTCCCATCTTTCATGATGAAATAAAATATAATTGGAAATATGAATTAATTCTGGGCATGTTTCCGCAATTCTATAACCGATTTCCGAATGACTTTTCATTTTTTCCCATTCCGTTTCCGTTAGTTTTCCCGGTTTACCCAGAATAGCGTCGGGGATTGCTATCTTACCTATATCATGAAGAATGGCCAGGAGCCCTAATTCGTTGAGTTTATCATTATCAAGATGTAAGCCTCTACCTAGGGTAATGCTCAAATCTTTCATGCGCTCGCCATGGGACTCGGTTTCATGACTTCGCTCATTCAATGATTTTTGCAACGATTGAATAATATGACTACGGGTACTTTTGCTTTCCAGTAATTTATTTCGATACATTTGTTCCTCAGCTTTTTTTATGATATCAATAACAGATTGTTTGCTATTTTGTTTAATCCCATATCCCAGGGAAATACTAATATTGATTGGTATATCCGAGGATTGCTCGCATAAATCGTAAATTCTTTGACAGATCTTTTCGACGGCTTCTTTATCGGTACGGGGCAACAGGATCCCAAACTCGTCACCACCCCACCTGCATATAACATCTTCTTTACGGCAGGCTTGTGTAAGAATATCTGCAGTTTCAATTAACAGTTGGTCTCCTACTAAGTGACCAAAAACATCATTGGTCAGCTTTAAACCATTTACATCTCCGATGATAATCGCAAGGGGAAGCTGCCGCTTTGTGTCTAGGCGTTGCAACTCTTCTTCAAAAAAAGCACGATTATATAGACCCGTCAGTTTATCGTAAAAACTTAAAAACCGTATTTTGGCTTCCGCTTCTTTTCTTTCCCGAATATCTGTGTAAATCCCATGATATCCAATGATCTTGCCATCAACAAACGTAGGACCTCCCCGAATACAAACATCAATTAAAATCCCGTCTTTGTTTTTTCTCACCGTATCAATTTCTATTTTTTTGTTGTTAAGCGCCATATTATTGATTTCCATAGCCTCTTGCATATGGTTTTCAGGAGAGATTAATTCATCTACGGTTTTTCCAAAGGACTCCTTGAAGTTATAGCCAAATATTTCAGTAAATGTTTTATTGATTTCCTGAATCCTATTATTCAGATCAATATGAATAATTGCATCCGGTGAATAATTAAAATGAGATTCCAATATCTTTTTCTGTTTTTTAATTTCATCTTCCGCATGTTTCATAAATCTTACATCGGTATAGATAGAATAGCCCGCAACCATTTTATTATTGATTACGATAGGGACTCCTTTGGCAAGCACGTTTATTGGATTTCCACATTTATCATAGCGCACCGTATCTTTAAACTTCAAATCTTTTTTTTCAAAGTGGGCAAAAGTAAGATAAGATTCCAGCTTATTCAAGGGATCTATAATATCATTCACATGTCGACCTTTCACTTCTTTATCGGTATAGCCGAATAATTTCGTAAATGCAGGATTAACCGTAATAATATCTTCTTTTTCATCAAAATAGGCAATGGCTTCCGGTGAATTATCAAAAAGACATTCGAAGGATTTTTTTTGGTGTAACAGTGCATCCTGACCGTTTCTTTCCTTTGTGACATCCCTTTGTGTTCCAACGATTCTAAGAGCTCGACCATCGGGGGCTCGGTCCGATGCCTTGGCTCTTTCATGCACCCAAATATAGTTACCGTCTTTTTGTTGTATTCGATATTCTGCAGTATACATAGGTGTTTTTCCATCAACATGTTTATGTAATTCCTTAATTACCTGATCTTTATCCTCCGGATGAATAACATCAATCCAAGCTTCATAAGATTTTGTAAAATCATTTTCGCTGTATCCGATTATTGCGTTGAACTGCTTAGATAGACAAAAGATATTAGATGGGACATCCCAATCCCACACCCCGTGGGCACTACCTTCCAATGCAAAATTCCAACGTTCCTCACGCTCGATTAAAGCGGACTCCTTCTCTTTTATATAAGTAATGTCGTTGATAAATCCCTCAAGAAAAAGTGCATTTCCATGTTGATCCCGTTTGATCTGTATATTTAATAGTGCCGTTATAATACTGCCGTCTTTGCAATAGTATTGGATTTCATAATTAGAAAGTTTGCCTTCGCTTTTTATCCGTTCCAGTAGTTCCCGACGATTGTGTTCTTTTACAAACATCTGCTTTTCTATGTTTTCAATAGAAGATATTATTTCCTCCGGGGAGTCATACTTTAATATCGTTGAAAATGTTTTATTCACATAAAGAAGTCTACCGTCAAAACTACTTCGGAAAATCCCTATTAGGGCATCATCAAACAAGTCGATATATGTACTAGTGTTTGCATAGCTATTTTTACCGATCATTATAAACACATCTCCATTCAACTTAGTTGAAAGTTTATTCAGAATTTTTTTCTACTACAAATGTACCATATTTTATTAGCTAAAACAATATTTAAAAACTCACAACGAAAGCAAGCAGAAAAGTGCATTCAGTCAAGCTGCCTGATCGTAATCCCCTTGGTTAACCTTCTAAAACGACATTCCCCACCCGGTATTCACCATAGAATAAGCACCTCATATTTGAGATGCTTATCCATCAATTTATTCCGAACTCTTTAACCTAAAATGCTTTAGGATAAGTCCCTGTCCCTTCGTTTGATTTATCCTAAGGATCCGTCCGGGTTTGTCGAGCAATTTGTACAGGATCCGCCGTAAGTTTCTTTTCGCCGGCTTTCAGCATAATATAAGCAAGGAAGAAAAATGCCGCGCCTCCCATGAACATTCCCTGGTTGCCGATCAGATCCATAGCCAGCCCCAGCATAAAGGGCCCTACCATCTGGCCGATCATGGTAAACACGTAGTAAAGACCAATGTAAAAACCCACTCGGTCTCTACCACCAAAATCCGCAATCAGTGGCATTGCCTGAACATTGACCAATGCCCAGCCTAAACCGCCGAATACAAAGATTAGGGCAATTAGCCAAGGCGCTCGTACGGGAATGGCCAGTAGAAAAAGACCTGGCACCAGTAAAAGCCCCCAAAGCATGGTCGGGATTTTTCCGATTTTCGTTCCGATAAACCCGGCAAATATGGCAAACACCAGGAAGGATCCCGCAAAGGAGGTTAGGATAAAATTCGCCCGTCCCTCAGAAAGTCCCAGGGTTTCAACCCCGTAAATGGGAAACATAGCATTAAGACCCGCATATCCGATAAAATACGTCAGCATTGCGAGAAGAATTAGAAACTGACCGGTGTATCCCGGCTTTAATAAATCTCGAATACCGTTGATGGCCTCTTTAATCGGGTTCGAGGATGACCTGGGCGAGTTATCTACATAGGGAGGATTCCGATCCACTTTCCACCATACAACCAATAAACTCAATATAAGGACAATCCCGCCGATTCCAAAGGTCAGCCGGGGATCGATATCATACAGCAGGGCTAACACACCAAAACTGATCAGGGTTCCAATTCCACCCATCAGGTTGATAATACCATTAGCCGTGGAACGTTTCTCCGGTGGAGTGTGGTCCGGCATTAATGAAATAATCGGTCCACGGTAAGAATGCATGGCCGCCGTAAAGATGATTTCTGTGATAATCAACAAAATCAACACCGAGGAAACCAGGGGTATGGCAAAGTGAGTAAGAGCCGCAATAGGTATGGCAATCATAATAAAGGGCAGCCTCCGCCCCCAGGGAGAATCCATCTGATCCGACCAGGCCCCGATAATAGGAATCAGTAATAAACCGATCAGGTTATCCGTCCCCATGAGGAGTCCCACCACCGCACGGGAAGCAAAAAACTCCCGATACATCAGAGGTAGAAAAGCGTTGTAGCTCGTGAATGCCATCTGTACTCCCAGAAAACCGAAACCGATCCACCAAATCTTTGCGTAGGAAAACTTATTCGCCTCGCCGGAACTCACTTTTTCCTCACTCATATGTACTGCCTCCCTGTTAATGTATTTTTTATCATTTCCCTACTCAATACTTTATATCTATCGCAATACTTTCTTCACTTTTAAATTCACTTCCGCGAAGGGCAAGTTTTCCAGGTCATCATAGGCTTCCACTAATATCGCTCTGACTTCTTCCCAGCGGTTTTCTCTATCGGATTTCTCCGCTAAGTCTACAAACACTTCGTTCTCTGTCCACTCATAGTCAATTTCGACTTCCCTGCCTTGATCCAAATAGCTCCAATCACGATAAATCTTCGCCATTATCATCTCTCGAAGGGCCACTAAGTGTTTTTGTTCATAGATTAACATTTTTCCTTTTTCTTCAAAAAGTTGGGCTAAGAGACTTCGATTTGAATCACATTTATGATATAAGGTATTGTATAATTCCCAAGCTTCATCGTTTCTGCCGCTTTGGTATAGATAGCGGGCCTTTTTCTTAAAGGCGGGAAAGACCTCAAGTACTTCCTCGTCCTCATCATAGATTTTAATAGCTTTGTCAATCAATTTAATGGCTTTTCCCCAGTCTCCATCTTCAAAGGTTCTCGTAGCCTCTTGTAACAGTTTCTCGGCTTCTTTATCGTAAGTAATCATTGTATTATCTGCCATCTCATCGGTTCCCTGACTCAATTCTTCCGCTCTTATTTCAAGTCTATGCTGTCTTTTCCGCTTTCTCTGTTCCCGTTCTTCCGGGCTTAGTTTTGATAATTGATCCATGTCGCAGTAGGGACACCGATCCTCTTTCTTAAAAATAAAATGGTTCATCGCATAAAAAATCCACCCCACCAAGGTTAGGGCCAATAATAAAAACCATTTCCAGCTCCACTTCGATTTTACCGGTTCCACATGACGTTTGCATGAATTACAGTATTTCATTTAATCATTCCTCATTTCATTTTTTGTGTCTTAGAGTACTTCTCCAAAAAGTGTTGAAATTCCTGCTAGATTTAACGAATCTTAAAAAATCCACCGAATTCTTCGATTGAGCTCTTCGGAATCCATGGGTTTTTGTTTTTGGCTCTTCGCCCAATCCTTCATCCTTTCATGATCCGGGTCTTTTGCATCCTTGATCGCCGCAAGGTATTCATTAAAGCCTGATTCACCGCCCACATCCTCCGGTGGTCGTTCCCCGGCGCCTCCCAAATATTCTCCTTCTAATTGATTAGACATCGTGATTTTCTCCAATTCGATGTTATGCACCCAATTATCTCCATAATCATAGGTGTATTGCACTTGATTATACTGTGTGAAAACATCTTGAAGGAAAGTCGTGTTTTCAATCTTAATTTCATGGGTTTCTTCATTGAAGTGAGAAAGGGTTTCCGGTTCGTTGTCCATCAGAATTTGGATGGGCTTTTCCTCGGTGTTTTGAATTTCAAAGAGATGGAGATGACTATCCTGCCAGTCAAAGGTGACTTGGATAATTTTATGGAGCTGCCGGAAGGTAAAGAGGGCCGGTACCGCCACCCTTCTATATATTGCATGCCCCTCCAGTTCAAGCTGAATCTTCAATTGATAAAGAGGCGTCTCAATGACACTTTTTTTCTTATAAGGATCAAAGGCATGAAGGTTGGTGAGCAGTAATGCATAAGGATATCCACCATGCCCGGCGGGATAACGGCTTTCTAAACGGGAAAGACTCCGCTGAACAATCCGATCCTCCTCTAACGCTCGGTGGGACATTTGCAAACCTCTTGTGGTGCTATTGAATTTTGCCACCATGCTTCGATTTTTCGTTTTCCCATAAACAACACCCTTATCCACTTGCAAGTATTCATCAATTACTTCCGGTCTGACCCCTTCCATCTCCAGGGCGACGCGGATCCCCTCAAAAATCAGCTCATCCATTTTTTTAAAATCCTTAGCCTTCATTCCGAAAAGAAGAACACCGTAACGAGTCTCATCGTTCATCAGAACCACCGACTGTTTTCCGTTGTAGCGAATCAGATTCCCATGCCAGGCCCTTAAGGAATTGGGATAATGTTGATAAACTTCTCCCTTAAAGAGATCCTCTTCCTTCGAATCAATCTTTTTTCTCAGCGCCTGCGTGCATTGAATATACATTTATTCTACCTCCCTTTAGCCAACTTCCTTTACGTCTTTTTTCCATTATAGCCTACTCTTAGAAACTTATCAAAGCAAACTGGACGAGGCAATGCAAGACCAGATAAGGGGCCAGGGACAACTGAAAAGAAGCATAAAAAAAGATAACCGCCTGAAGGATCGACTTATTCCGATGCCTTGAGGCGATTATTTACTTTTACTTGTCTTAACTTATTTTGACTTATCTTAACTTTCTTCCGTTTTTTCCATCTTTTGAACATCTTCAGGTTTTTCATCGGAAGTCTTCTTTCCTAAAAAAGATGGGATTTCCATTCCCGCGTTATTGAAAAGTTCACTCATTGGTGGAATAACACCGGTCATACCGGAAAGGAAATTAGAGGTACTGTTTTTCCCATTTTCACCCTTACCACTATCCCAAACTGTTACTTTATCAATCTTTAAGTTTTGAATGGCTTCGGTTTGCATTCTAACCAGTTCCGGTAATTTTTCTGCGATCATTAAACTGATGGCTTTATCCGGATTTCCACCGGCGGATTCAATGATTTTTTTGAAACCTTCCGCTTGTGCTTCAAGGATTTCTCTATTACCTTTTGCTTCCGCTTGCAGTTTTGAGTAAATTGCATCGGCCTCACCTTGGGCCACTCTTCGGGTTTCTTCCGCCTTCGCTTCCGCATCTACTTCCATTTTTTGTTTGGCAATTTCCGCAGGCACCAGAATATCCGCTCTCTTGGTTGCTTCTTCTCGTAAAGCACGTTTTAACTCCGCAGTTTGTTCTGCTTCATAGGATTCTTCCAAGGATTTTGCAGCTTGTACTTTTTCTGCGGCAGAAGCTTTTCTTTCCGCTTTTGCAATCTCTTCTCTTTTCAGTGCATCAGAATTCGCAATGACCGTCTGCGATCTGTTTTCTCCTTCAATTGCGGTAGCGTCTGCTTCTGCTACACTGATTCTTTGATCTTTTCTTGCATTCGCTTGACCAATAGAACCGTCTCGATCTCTTTCTGCTACGGTTTTCTTTGCATCATTGATGGCCTTTGAAGAGGCTTCTTTCCCAAGGGACTCAATATACCCTGATTCATCATTAATATCGGTAACATTTACATTGATGAGTCGAAGCCCGATCTTTTGAAGCTCCGCTTCTACATTTTCTTGAACCTCAAGTAAAAAACGGTCCCGGTCTGTATTGATCTCTTCAATATTCATGGTTGCAAGGACTAATCGAAGTTGACCGAAGATGATATCTTTTGCCAAATCTTCGATGCCATCTCTCCCAAGACCCAACAATCTTACCGCTGCATTTTGCATAATGCCATCTTCTGTGGAAATACCGACGGTAAATACGGCAGGGGCATCTACTCGAATGTTTTGTTTAGATAAGGCGTTTTTTAAGTTAATATCAATCTGGATCGGTGTTAAATCTAAATAATCATAGGCTTGAATGACCGGCAGAACAAAAGCGGCTCCTCCATGAATGCATTTCATCGTTCGTTTTTCAGCGCTTGCACCGTCGCCTACCTTACCATATACGACTAATATCTGATTGGGTTTACTCTTCTTATACCGACTGATCAATATTGTTACGGTTGAAAACAAAATAAATACTACTACAATTGCTAAAATAAGGGTTTGTGTAATCATTTGTCATTACCTCCGACTATTATATTTTTTCCACTTTAACGGTACCATTGTCAATAATTTCTACTACCTTTACCATGGTTCCTCTTTCTAAATCCTCAGTTTCTTCAGTTATGGCCCGTAGTTCTCTTTCCGCTCCACTAAATCGGATGGTGATCTTTCCTTGACCTTTCAAATTTTTCGGTATCGGCAAATAAACTGTACCATTCTTATTTAACGCATTCGATGTTTTTGCAGTATTGTCTACGGACAACTTATGAATACCGATAAAAAGCAGTCCTACCAAAAACATCATTATAGTCCCTGCAATGATGGAAATGAGCACACCAAGCAATCTATGTATGTCCGTTTGTAGGGTTACCATCCCGGTCCAACCAAATACACTTAAAAAAGATAGTATTCCTCGAATACTAAGAAAACCGGAAACATCACCTGAATCCGTTTCAAGTCCTGTATCAGTGTCTATATCTGCATCAAATCCAAAATCACCGATGCCGATCAGGGATAATAAAAATTGCAATACTAGAAAAATGGTTGCTGTAGACGCCACAAAAAAATAGATCGTGCTAAGGCCGATTGAGTCAATGAACTGTATCATATGCTTTTACTCCTTTCTCATGAATTGTCCCATCATTTATAAGACCCAGTTACTACCCACTTATACAGATTCTATATGCAATACCATAAATCCTCTATTTTTGGAAATTTATTTTAAATATCTCAGACCGTCTCTAAACACCATGTCTCTTGGAGCACAATGTGCTATTATAATGACAGTGCGAAGTTTTTTTCCTTACCACCGTAACCTTTTCGATTCTCATCCGTTTATAAAGTGAAAGGAGGTTTCCAATGAATGCCGATGCCATGGATCGCATATATAAAGAACATTACAATGAGCTTTATCTTTACGCCTTAAGTCTCTGTCAGAAGGAAGATATGGCAAAGGATTTGGTAAGTGAAACCTTCTACAAAGCCTTTATCACCTCAAACCATCCCTCGGGAACTTTTAAGTACTGGCTCTTTCGGGTTTTAAAAAATTTGTTTATCGATGCCAAACGAAAAAACCTGGAGGTTTATCAAGAGGATATGGACCGAAACTCCGATTCCGATAAGGGCCGGGAAAGCCCTTTGGCTAGCTTGTTTCTTAAAGAACGGAACCGAAGACTATATGCTTTACTATTGGATTTAGAGCCGGAACGATACCGGGAAGTGCTATACCTTTACTACTACGGGGAACTATCCATAAAGGAGATTTCAAAAACCATACAACAATCCGAGACCCATACCAAAACCTTATTGCATCGGGCAAGGAAAAAACTTGGAAAAAATCTAAAGGAGGATTCCTATGAATTTTAAAGAACTGCTACAACGTTACCGGAAAGGGACCGCCACCAAAGAAGAGGCGCAACTGGTAGAAAAGGAACTGGAGAAATACGAATCCATCGAAGAATATTTCTCAGAGGACCTTTCCGATCGATTTTTACAGGATAAACTGCCAAGCAAGGATGAAAGTAAGGATGATAGAAAAGATGAAAATGTACCGAAAGAAAAGGACTTAAACATTCAAAAATTGGTGAATCGAAGGCTTAGAAAGGTAATTCTTACCTCGGTGGTCATCGTCGTACTCCTTTATGTAAGCGTATTTTACGGAGTATCCGCTATAGTAAACGAGATGTATTACGACCCTACTGCTGTTACAGAAGCTGAGGAGAGTGATCATCCCAGGACGGATTATCATTTTGATATGACGGCTTACGTCAGTCTCAACATGCCGGGCCATGTCATTTCTTCCTTTACACCGGTTCTGCCAGAAGGATTTGGAAACTATGAACTTTACTATCCTCTGCGAAATCTTTTTTCCCGTCAAAGCCAAAACCATACTATCAATGTCTCAAGAGGAGATCTGACCTATGCCGAAGGTGGAATTTTCAA
>SLKF01000006.1 GCA_007134725.1 Clostridiales bacterium
AAAAATGTAAAAAAAAGTTTCGGCGATCTTTGCCTATCGGAGGGAATTTTAAATTTTCAAAAAATAGTAAAAAAGCCCTTGACAGATCCACTGGAAAAATATATAATAATGATAATCATTATCACGGAATATAATTGGTTTGATTTATTATAAAAAAAATTGAGGAGGCGTTTATTATGACCGCATTACTAGTTGGTGGAGATCAGTTGGGAAACATACCGGAAACCCTACGCTGTCAAGGGATCGACAAACAGATTCACTGGACCGGACGAAAGAAAAAACTTCGAAAGGCTAAGATTCCCAAGGATACCGATATGATCATTCTTTTTTATGATTACCTGGAACATAACATCGCAAGCATTATCAAGGAACAGGCAAAGCAGCAAAACATTCCCTGTGTCTTCTCCAAGAGAGCAATCAGCGACTTGCACGTGCAACTGGAAAGGTGTAGCACCTGTAAGCTGAAAAATGTTTGTCAAGGGGGCACGTTGGCCAGTTAGAAAGACTCACAGAACCTTTCGATTTTTCTAAAAAAATGATACAATACACTCAGCAATCCATTGATGCTGAGTGTTTTTCTTTAGGCGAGGAAGGACGGATTTTCCTTAGCAGATGTGAAAAAGGAGGAAAGGATATGATTACTTACGAAAGTGTACTGGCTGCAAACAAACGAATTGAAAAGGAGATTTTCCAAACCCCCCTGGAGCATTCCATGTATTTGAGTGATGATGAAAGTCAGGTTTATTTAAAATTGGAGGCCCAGCAAAAGCTAAAGAGCTTTAAAATTCGCGGGGCCCTGAACAAGATGATGAACCTCACGGAAGAGGAAAAACGACGGGGGGTTATCACGGTCTCTTCAGGAAATCATGGAGGCGGGGTAAGTTATGCCGGGGCTATTATGAAGGATGTAAAAGCCACCGTGGTGGTGCCGGAGTCCACACCGGAATCCAAGGTGGAAAAAATCCGGTATTACGGGGCTACGGTGATTCAAAAAGGAGAGAATTATGACGCAGCCAACGCTTATGCCAAGGGTTTGATCGAAAAAGAGGGATTGACCTATATTGATGCCTGTTCCGATGAAGACGTGATCTCGGGGCAGGGAACCATGGGACTGGAGATGTTAGAATCGAATCCGAACCTGGATACAATTCTTGTCCCTATTGGGGGCGGCGGCATGATTACCGGAATTAGCATTGCGGCAAAGGCGATCAAACCGGAGATAAAAATTATCGGAGTGCAAACCGAAGCCTGTCCCGCAATGGCGGCGGCCATGAAAGAGGGCGTGTTTTATGAAGAATACCCTACAGACCCCAGTGTTTGTGATGCATTAGTGGGAGGGGTGGGAAAGATTCCCTATGAAATGTCGAAAAGTGCCATCGATGAGATTATCATTGTATCGGAAAAGGCCATTCAAAAAGCCACAAAACATTTGCTAATTAAAGAAAAGGTGGTCTCGGAACCTTCCGGTGCCGTAGGGGTGGCGGCGCTAATGGAACACCGGGATAAAATTACCGGTCGAGAAATTGCGGTAGTAATATCCGGCGGGAACCTGGATGAAAAACTCATGAAAAAGCTGTTGGAAATTTAATTTCCAACAGCTTTTTTGCCCTTATTAATTAAGGTCCCTCCTATGGGAAGAGTCAAAAAAAGAAATAGGGATTACAGTTCCGGTACGGGAATTTTCTTAATGCCTCCCGGGGTCAGTTTACCCTGGAGTTTATTTCGATAATCCTCAAGGTAAGGAATTTCTTCCCGGGCCCAGTAAAGGGCTTCTTTATCAATGGCTCGGATCATCAGTTCTTCTTTTTTATCCGAGGCCTCTGCAAGCAAATCTCCCAGAGGACTGACTAACTTGCTTTTTCCACAGCTGTGGTTTCCTACGGTGTTGACACCAAGCACATACACCGTATTGTCCAAAGAACGTGCGGGAAGTTGAATATCCCAACGGTGGGAAGCTCCCAGGGACCAAACTGAGGGACAAACGATGATTTCCGCTCCGGCCAGGGCCAGTAGACGACTGGGTTCCGGAAACTCCATTTCATAACAGATGAGAATTCCAATGGTGCCCACTTTGGTTTTAAATACCGGGTATTGAACTTCACCAGGGGTAAAAATTTGTGCTTCTCGTCCCCAAAGCATACTTTTTCGTACGATTCCCCGTAATTCTCCATCGTTATCGATTACCGCAACGGAAATATGAAGTTTGTCCCCCTCCCCCTTTTCTACAAAAGGACAGATGATCGAGGCATCGGCTTTCTTTGCTTCCTCCTGCATCAGGGAGACGGTCTTTCCTTCCCGGGTTTCTGCCAGCAAAGTGAAGGCATTTTTTGACAGATAATAGCCCGTAGTCCAAAGCTCCGGTAAAACGATTAAATCCACGTTTTCTTCCGCAGCCTTTCGGATATAGTCTATCCCCCGCTTAAGATTCGCATCCACATCGTGCATAATGGGTGTTAATTGAACAGCAGCGACTTGAAACATATAAATTCCTCCTTATAACCGAAGATTTTTGGGAAACTGCTTCGGATTTTTAATTATGATATCCCCCAAAATATAAGCGTTAATTTTGTAAGGTTTTTTTGATATACTTTTGATATACTATAGATGAATAAAAAAACAAAAAAATAAAGATGGAGATGATAAACCGTGAAAAAAGGATTACTGATTGCCTTAGGGGTCATAGTCTTACTGATTGTTCTGCGTCCTTTTGCCCGAGAGTATATCGACTTGATTAATTATAACAGAGAGATTGAAAACCTTCAAATTGAGAGCCCTAAGATCGAAAATCTGCAGGATGGAGAATATGAAGGGGAGCACACCGTATATGCCATCGAAGCCCGGGTTCGTGTCCGAATTCATTCGGGAGAAATTGTAGCAATTGACTTGGAACATGAACATGAGCGGGGGTATAATGCCGAGGAAATTACGGAAAGAGTGATCCATGCGCAAAGTTTGGGAGTGGATATGGTAACCGGAGCAACGCAAAGCAGTAAAGTCATATTAAAGTCCATTGAAAAAGCCCTTTGTGACTTGGAAGAAGCCAGTTGCAAAGGACCGTAAAAATAATAAAAAAATGATTGCCTAAGTATTCAAAGAGGGTAGTCTGTTTAAAGATAAAACAGGATCAGATCCAAAAGGGTGGCAATCATAAAAACCACGAAGGCTCGATAAAAATGAATCACCCGTTCTTTTCGAAGAGAGATTTTCTCAAGGTATTGTTCTTTTAGATCCCGGTTAAACATGTTTTTAAAGATTTTTTTATCCCGCTGGACGCCAAAAAAAAGAGCGTAAAAACCTAAAACGATACCCATTAAGAAAATAGCATTGTTTACGAGTTGCAGTAAAGGCTCATCGGACAGGACTAAACCATATAATAATCCCATAACAGCGGCAATCAATGTAGCAAGTAAGCCTTCTTTGG
>SLKF01000112.1 GCA_007134725.1 Clostridiales bacterium
ATAGAAGGAGGAGAGAGTCGTTCCATATCAAAAAGTTCGTAGCTCGCATTTTTAAATAGTCAGAAAAAATAAATATCTATACAATATATTGTACCATACTTTGAAAACTTTTATCAATTGTAATAAATATTTAATCTTACTGTAATAATTGTAATCTTGTTAGCGATCCACCAAAGCAAAAGATAATTGACAGGAACAGGCTAACTCTCCATCCACCATGGCTTTGCCCTCCGCTTTGCCGATACCTCTTCGAAAAGTGGTAATCTCCACATGAAGTTCCAAGACATCTCCGGGAACCACCGGACGTCGGAATTTGCATTTATCAATGCCCGTAAAAACTCCCAGTTTACTTCGATCGCCTTCGATGGTACAGGTAAGTCCCGCTACCTGAGCTAAGGCTTCCACCATTAGGACTCCCGGCATTAAGGGCTTTTCCGGAAAGTGTCCCTGAAAAAAAGGTTCATTGGCCGTCACATTTTTGATCCCCACCGCTTTTTTCCCCGGCTCCAGATCCCGAACTTTGTCCACTAATAAAAAGGGGTATCGATGAGGCAGTACTTCCTTGATTTGTAAAATATCCAATTCCATAAGTCGCTCCTCCTAATTATTTTTCTGTTTATTAAGTTTGCCCGGTTACTCGGACTTCCTTTCATAAATATCAATCATACAAAAACATAAGAGCACAGAGAGAGGGCTTTAACCGTCCCTCTTACCCCTGTACTCAAAATTTCATTTTCAATAATTCCTAGGCTAAAATCCTTATCTACGATGGGAATGTCTGGAACTCTCCATGCTGTCTTCCAATAGATGGATAGATTTTAGTGCCTGTCCTGTACCCTTGGCCACTGAAGAAATCGGCTCATCCGCAATTCTCACAGGAATTCCGGTGCGCTCAGAAATCAGTTTATCCAGTCCCCAAAGCATGGCGCCTCCACCGGTCATAACAATTCCCTGATTGGAAATATCCGCAGACAGTTCCGGAGGGGTTTTTTCCAACACGGAATGCACCGCATCGGCCATATTTAAAATCGGCTCTTCCAAGGCCATAAGCATTTCCTTGGAGCTGACCTTCAATGTAATCGGAAGGCCGGTTACCAGGTTTCTTCCTCGAACATCCATAACTTTTTCCTTCGGTCGTTCATAGGCTCCGCCAATTTCAATCTTCATGGCTTCCGCTGTACGTTCACCGATCATGATGTTGTGTTTTTTACGCATGTACCGGGTAATGGCATCATCTAAAACGTCTCCTGCAACCTTAATGGAAGTGCTGGTAACAATGCCTCCCAAAGAGATTACGGCGATATCCGTAGTTCCTCCACCGATGTCCACAATCATGTGTCCATTAGGCTTGGAAATGTCCAAGCCTGCTCCGATGGCTGCGGCTATAGGCTCTTCAATCAAGTAGGTCATTCTTCCGCCGGCTTCATTGGTGGCGTCAATTACCGCACGTTTTTCCACTCCTGTTACACCACTGGGAACACAGACAATAATTCTCGGCTTAAAGAACCATCTTTTACCGATGGTTTTTTGAATAAAATATTTTATCATTTTTTCTGTGATTTCATAATCAGAGATTACTCCATCTTTCAGGGGTCGAATGGCCACAATATTTCCCGGGGTTCTCCCAAGCATTCTTCTGGCTTCTTCTCCTACGGCCAACACTTTGTTGGTGTATTTATCAATGGCTACAACGGAAGGTTCCTGCAAAACAATACCCTTCCCCTTTACAAAAACCAATACACTGGCGGTTCCTAAATCAATTCCTATATCTGCTCCTAAACCAAACATCCGATATGTTCCTCCTCATAATATATATTTCTCCCCATGTTCGTCACCACAGGCGTTTCTCCTTCTTTGCGATTCATTTCCTCAACTTCTAATTATACACTTTTTCTCATGAAAAGGAAATAGAGGATCTTTGAAGTATTAACGGTTTTCTTTGGATTCCGGGCGATGGGCCCGATAAATCTTGGCTCCTAAATCCGTAAATTTCTTTTCAATGTTTACATATCCGCGATCAATGTGCTCGATATTTTCAATTTCCGTGGTGCCTTCCGCAATCAGTCCTGCTAAAATCAAAGTGGCTCCGGCACGAAGATCCGTCGCTTTTACCTGGGCTCCCTGAAGAGGAACGCCCCCTTCCACCACAGCGGCACGACCTTCAATTTTAATTCTTGCACCCATTCGTTTCAGTTCATTGACGTGCATAAAACGATTCTCAAATACGGTTTCCGTCACCACGGAAGTGCCTTTGGTGGCGCATAGCAGGGCCATAAATTGAGACTGCATATCCGTTGGAAAACCGGGATAAGGCAGCGTTTTAATATCCACCGGTTTTTTGTTGTTGTTTCCAATGACCCGAACCGTGGTGCCGTTCTCGATCACTTCTGCATTGTTTTCTTTCAGTTTTGCAATCACCGGACGCAGGTGGCCCGTAATGATGTTTTCAATGGTTATATCGCCACCGGTAATGGCAGCGGCCACCATAAAGGTTCCCGCTTCAATTCGATCGGGAATTACTCGATGGGAAAGCTCTTTTAAGGTTTTTACCCCTTTAATTTTTATCGTGTCGGTACCGGCTCCCCGGACATTGCAACCCATTTTGTTTAAAAAGTTTGCCAGATCCGTAATTTCCGGCTCTTCGGCGGCATTTTCAATAATGGTTTCTCCTTCAGCTAAGACCGCGGCCATCATAATATTTTCCGTAGCCCCCACACTGGGGAAGTCTAAGTAAATCTTGGCGCCTACCAGTTTTTCCGCTTTGGCCTCTACGAAACCGTGACCGATATGAACCTCTGCTCCAAGAGCCTTAAATCCTTTAAGATGTAAATCGATGGGTCGGGTACCAATAGCACAACCCCCGGGCATGGAGATTCGAGCCTTTCCACAACGGGCCAGTAAGGGTCCCATCACCAAAAAAGATGCCCGCATTTTGCGAACCAACTCATAGGGTGCTTCGATGCTTGTAATTTCCTTTGCCGTGATTCGTAACGTTCCTTCTTCCAATTGTTCCACTTTGGCTCCGAGACTTTCTAAGACCTGGGTTATTACACCAACGTCCATAAGAGGAGGTACGTCCTCGATGATGGATGCTTTGTCATTAAGTAATGATGCGGCTAAAATCGGCAATACCGCATTCTTTGAACCGCTTATTCTTACTCTGCCCTTTAATGGGCCGCTATTTTCCACAATAATTTTTTCCAATATTACGCCTCACTTTCTATCCTTTTTCGCTGACGGTTTACAGTTTCAAATACACAAAATTGACACAAATAAATCTTTGCGTCTTTTTTTTCCATACTTCTATACTTCCCCTGTTATTTTATGTTTTTTTTAGTTTATATTGTTGTGTCGTTAACATTTATAGAAATATACCTGATTAACAATAGAAATATACCTGATTAACA
>SLKF01000177.1 GCA_007134725.1 Clostridiales bacterium
AAGTACGGAGGAGCTGATCAAAAAAGTGAAGATGCTTCGTCTGCTTGGTCAAAAGACCGGTGCGTGTTTTCAACGATGTGTAGGGATGGATGCATTTAACGCGGTGTATTCTACCACCTATGAAACCGATGAGGCTCAGGGTACCGATTATCATAAACGGTTTATCGAGTTTTTAAAATACGTACAGGAAGAGGATCTTACGGTAGACGGTGCCATGACCGACCCGAAGGGGGACCGGGGATGTTCTCCATCCCAGCAGGAAGATCCGGATCTATTTCTTCGGATTGTGGAAACCAGAGATGACGGAATCGTTGTGCGGGGAGCCAAAGCCCATCAAACGGGAATTGTGAATTCCCATGAAGTGCTTGTCATGCCGACCATGGCTATGAAAGAAGAGGACAAAGACTATGCGGTGTCCTTCGCAGTGCCTACAGACAGTCCGGGAATTAAAATTATATATGGACGACAGTCCTGTGATACCAGAAAGCTGGAAGACGGCATGATGGATCGGGGAAATTTTAAGTACGGAGGTCATGAAGCCTTGGTGGTCTTTGATGATGTGTTTGTTCCTACCGAGAGAATTTTTCTGTGCGGGGAATTTGATCATTCCGGAACATTAGTTGAGCGGTTCGCCGGGTATCACCGACAAAGCTATGGAGGCTGTAAAGTAGGAGTGGGTGATGTGCTGATCGGAGCAACCGCCCTCATTGCAGATTATAACGGAGCGGCAAAAGCCTCCCATGTAAAGGATAAGCTTATTGAAATGGTGCATTTAAACGAGACCCTATATTCCTGCGGTATCGCCTGTTCATCCCAGGGAGGCCCTACAAAAGCCGGCAATTATCAAATTGATATGCTTCTGGCCAATGTATGCAAACAAAACGTGACAAGAATGCCCTATGAAATTGCAAGACTGGCTGAGGATTTGGCCGGAGGCAATTTTGTCACCATGCCCTCGGAGATGGACTTGAAAAGTCCGGAAATCGGCCACTATGTGGAAAAATATTACAAAGGAGCCAAGGGCACCAACACGGAAGATCGCTGGAAGGTAAACCGGTTAATCGAAAACATGACCCTTGGCACCGCAGCGGTGGGCTACCGAACGGAATCCATGCACGGTGCGGGATCTCCTCAAGCCCAGCGAATTATGATCAGCAGACAATCCGATATTAACGAAAAGAAAGATTTCGCAAAAGAAATTTTGGATATTGATAAAGAATCTTAACCCGTGAACCCAACCGGCCCTATGGTAACTCAAAGAAACATAGTGAAGGATAAATAGTTCATTATTAAAACGGAGGGATTGTATGAATAAACTTTTTATGGTTTTGGCAGTAGCAATATTGCTTTTTCTGGCAGGTTGCAGTTCATCGGACTCCATTGATAGTAGTGAACTGGATCAGTATGACGTTGTTCAAACCAGTTTTGAAGTAATTCAGGATGATTTTGTGTTTCGACTGGTTAGTGAGAAGGAAGAATACAAAGAAGGAGAAGAAGTAACTTTGTATGGAGAAATAGAATACATTGGAGAAAAAGATGAAATTACGATTCATCATTCTTCTTCTGCGATTTTTTTCCCCATGGAAGAAAAAATACGAAGCTACCTTATCGATTATAATGTAGAAGATGAGGGACTAGAAACAAGGCTTAGAAAAGGAGAACCTTATCGAGAGGATTATAAAAAAAGCGGGGGGTATAGTCCGGAGGAAGATCCTGAGAATTATATTAACTTCATTAAAGATTTTATAGAAAGAGAAGACTTTCCCACCGGTTATTATGTCGTAGAGGGCTATGCAGATTTCTTCTTAGAAGAGGAAGATGGAGAGCCGCGAGAGGTATTTAAAATAGAAGGAAAAATTGATTTTAAAGTATATGAATAGAAAATCTTTGTGCGAGATACCCAATTAGGAATCGGACTCAACAGGAATCAACAAAAAAGCAAAGAAAAAGAGAACGTCATTTGTTGACGTTCTCTTTTTATGAGTGTTGTTACTTGCCTTCGTTCCAATTTCCTTCATTCCAAGCTTCAAGAATGTTTTTCCATTTAAGGAGCTGGGCTCTGGTTGAAGGTTTCCATTCATCGTAACCATCAGCGCCTTCTTGTGGTGGCATCAAATCATTAAATGCAGCATAAAAAGCTTCTGCTACAGGTATTGGCATGGGATTGTGAGTATACAATGTGTCGTCCACGAAATACCTGTTTTCTGACCAGTTAAGAAAAGTGACCAAATGATGTCTTCTTAAAATCTCTACTGGATTCCCTCGAGGTGGTGTTCTAAAAGCAGAAGTAAAAAATTCTGCATTTCTTCCGCAAAGGGCTGTCCAACCTTCTTCATACTCATAATTCATCCAATACCCTAAACCACCATGTTGAGGTCCATCATGCTGATGAGCCCCTACAACGCTGCCAACCATCACAAACACCATCACCAACACCAACAAAATTACCATCAATTTTTTCATAGTACCCCACCTTTATATAAACCCCAAAACCCTTTCCCGACACCGATAACGGACATGAAAAAAATGAACACAAAAACACATCGACCACAACTGTTAGATTGTACCTATAAAAACCTTGGTACAAGCCTTCAACTATTGGTCAGGTGTCAAAATATCCATAAAGATGTTGTTCCCTTTATACCCTGTAAATCTATTAACAAACAATTAATTCCCAATTAATAACCATTTTTTTTGCTTGGATTTTATATCTCATGAAGGGGTCAGGCACACAAAGGGGAAAGGAATTTGTCAGATTGAAGACAAGTCCCATCGCTTGTGGGGAACAAAAAATAACTACCAAGCGTCTTACAAAAAAGGAGTGAATTAGGAATAGGAGGTTAGGCAGATGAAAGGGAAAAAGCAATATCTAAAGTTTTTATTCGTTATATCACTGATTTTACTCTTAGGTGTAGGGATGAAGGTTTTTGCTCCGGTTCGGGGAGAGGATCCGGAAAGCATTATGGAAGTCATTTACCCTAAAGCCTATGCTTTTGAAAATCATAATGCCCGTGTTAAGTTGTGGGAGGAAAACCCCGTGGATGAAGAATTTATCCATTCAATGAAGGCATTTTCCTATAACACAGCCTCTGAAATACTAAAAAACGCCGATGGGAACAGTAACTATTCGCCCGCTTCCTTGTATTTCGCTTTAGCATTGGCAACCACAGGGGCAAAGGAAGATACCCAAGGGGAGCTATTGAACCTATTAGGGGTGGAAGATGAGCAAACCATCTCGGAACAATCAGGGAATTACTATCGCCGTCTTTATAAGGATAATGAAATCGGACAGCTAAAAATTGCCAACTCCTATTGGATGGACGAATATGTGATGGATCAGCCCGTGGAATTTCATCAGGATTTCATTGACAACGCCGTTG
>SLKF01000133.1 GCA_007134725.1 Clostridiales bacterium
GGTTTTGCGGTATCATGAACAAGCCTATTGGCATTTCTATTATCTTATTCCTATATATGGTTGGTTAACAAGAGATTTCTATTAATTCTTTAGGAGTGTTCGATAGAAGCTTATACCCATCTTCTGTTACGGTGAGCAGGTCTTCAATGCGCACTCCTCCGAATTCCGGTATATAAACACCGGGTTCTATGGTAATTACCATACCCGGTTGCATTGCTTTTTCACCAAGGTGGTTTACGTGCGGAAGTTCGTGGACTTCCAGCCCAACTCCGTGCCCTAATCCATGTCCGAAGTATTCTCCAAATCCTTTATCTGTGATGATTTTTCGGGCAATTTCATCAAGTTCTTTTCCTGTTTTCCCAGGTTTAACAGCAGTTAAGGCGGTCTCTTGTGCTTCTAGAACCGTATAGTATACTTCTTTTTGTTTCTCCGTTGCCTGACCCAAAACAAAACTTCGAGTCATGTCAGAACAATATCCCTGGTAAACACATCCAAAATCAATGGTTACCATATCCCCTTTTTCCAAAGGTTTTTCTGAGGCAACTCCGTGGGGTAATGCGGATCGATATCCGGAAGCAACGATGATATCAAAACTTACCTTGGATGCACCCATTGTTTTCATGAAATACTCTAAATCCAATGCGATATCTATTTCCCGAAGACCTGGTCGTATATTATTTATGATGTGATCATAGGCCTTGTCCGTAATCTCCGCAGCACGTTGGATTTTAGAAATTTCCTCTTTGCTTTTTATAGATCGTATCTCGGTTAAGGATTTTTTTAACGGAACTAATTTCGTGTTTTTTAATTTTTCATCGAATTCTAAGAATTGTTCATAAGTTATAAAATCATCTTCTATTCCAAGAGTGTTAAAGTTGTACTCCTTTATAATATCCGTTACCGGATTATCCCGACTAATTTCGATAATATTAAAACCTTTCGTTTCTTTTTTCGCCTGTTCTATGTAGCGAAAATCCGTCATAAAAACCTGCTCTTTTTCTGATATTAAAACATACCCTGCACTCCCTGTAAACCCTGAAACATATTGACGGTTTTCCGGATTGAAGATTAATAAAGCTTCAATTTCTTTATCCTGTAACATCTTGCGAATGTTTTTTACTTCTGTCATATATATGTCCCTCCTAATTGATAAATTCATAATATAATTATCATACCACATTTCCAAAGCTTTGAACAGATAATCAGTGTATAGTTTAATCAATGTGTTCTCCTTCATACCCTTGATAATAAACTAAAATTTCCGAGGCTATAAACCGATATTCATCAGTCCCATCTACCCCACTGACAGATAATACATCCGGGTAACTGATGATTGCCACCATTCGTTTTTGTGCCTCCTTATAGTGACCTGTTGCATAGAGGATGATCTCCTCTTCAAAGTCTATTTCTAATCTCCAACCATGTTGATTTTCATAGAACCCAAAGATATCTTCTTCTATTCGTATCTCTTCGAGATTTCTAATTCCATCCTGCATCATTACATAATTTTTAAAGTTTTGTGGATTTTCAATATTAAGTTTCTTTTCAGCTGTTTCAGATGTTTCTAATTCTTTTTTAGATGTTGAATAACGAACGTATTCTTCGAAATATTTTTCAAAGCCAATATCAACTTCATTTTTTAATACAGCAATACCGGATTCCCCCAGGTAATAGGCTTTGATACTGCTTTCATTTGATTGTATTCTTCTCTGATTTAGGGAATGAAGATTAAGCAATCCTAATATTACAATTCCTAATAAACCTATGGTTATAATTGTTAATAGGGTTGCATATCCTTTCGTGTTTAAATTTTTCATTTTACCTCCTGGCATTAATACGAATTTTTGATTTAAGGGTATGCTCTTTTCCATTCTTATCAAAAGTGCTTAAGGATACTTCAATGAGGGTGTGGGGGATAACTTCTCTAACGTTAACCTGATCGATATTAATGGCGAGAATATTATGTTCTGTGTTTCTGTTAATTCTTAATTGCCGATTCCCCTTATGATAATATAGATAAGTATTGGTATTGTAGATAACTCTACCGCTAAAATCCATATAACTGGTTTGCCCCTGAGAATTTTCACTTTCAATTTGTTGAATATTGGGATAGTACTTGATCTGTTGTTGATTAAATTGCCGTAGATTTTTTTCAATATAATGTAGGGAATATTGTAAATTCTCATGAATATGAATTTGTTCGATGTTTTCCTGCCAATAATTAATCGACTGGGAAACGATGGTTGTATAAACGAATATAAGAAGAGAACACAAGAGTAATACCAACATCAATTCTAGCAATGTAAATCCTTTATTATTCAGTGTTTTTTCAGTTCTCATTTTTAAACCCCGCTAAACTTTCATTTTTATCAATCTTCTAACCATTGATCCCTCGGATAATAAATTACCCCGGCCTTAACACTGTCTCCGGATGAATTTGTAATGATTAATTCTAAGGTTAATAAATCTGTGTTTTGATAAGGTATCAGGATTACTTCTACTAGATAATTTTCATAGAAATAAGTCCCGGATTTAACTATTTTTTTTTCAGATAAAATCGTTTCCATGTTGCTTTGTAAAACTTTGCTCATTTGTAAAATTTGTTGATTTTCATTGGAAAAGACTTCAATGTTGTAAATGCCATTGATCAAAAAAATCGTTGCAATACTAATTATTCCCAGTGCTAGTAAAATTTCTACCAATGTAAATCCTTCACGATTTTTCATAGACTTCACCTACTTATATTTATTCTACCGGTTCCTATGGACGTTTCC
Source organism: Clostridiales bacterium (assembly GCA_007134725.1). Lineage (GTDB taxonomy): Bacteria > Bacillota > Clostridia > Peptostreptococcales > T1SED10-28 > Isachenkonia. Next base: position 2,775 of record SLKF01000133.1, read on the forward strand.
AGAATGTATCGTTCTTGTTTCCCGTTTTCCACTACAATTCGATTGTATCCACTAGCACCGTTACGGTTAAAATGAATAACGTTGTAGGTGGTTATTCTTACCTCGATGCTTTCCGGAATATGAAAGGAGTATACAGGTTCTGTATTATGCAGATACTTTCTTAGAGTAACTTCCTTTTTATTGATATCCATTCGATAGGTTGTGGATTCATCGATACTTAAATGGCGAGCGAGTTTTAAGGTGTTTTCTATTTCTACAACGGTTTGATAGAGTAACAAGTCATCGTCAATCCCCTGTTTTTTAGGTATGGCAATAGCAAAGATAAGCAACATAATCCCCAGTACTAAAAGCATCTCGATTAAGGTAAATCCTTTGTTATTTCTCATATTCCCGGTATTGAATTTTCATTAATTTTATGTTGATGATAAGTAATGTTTAAAACTCCTAAAGTATCTTCATCATTTATAATTAATTTTATGCTATTAATCTGGCTATTCTTAGCGATCTCACTAAGTAATTTTTCGGACAAAATGATATTCTCGTTTTCTATCATAAATTGAATTTCATAGCTTATCAATTTAATTATAATTAGATTATTCGA
>SLKF01000251.1 GCA_007134725.1 Clostridiales bacterium
AATACTCCTTAGCCTCTCTTGAAGACTCTAGGGACAAATGGAAAATATTTTATCAGGAGATTAGAAATCACTTTGATCGGGACCGGGTCAGGGAAGCCTATGTGGGAATGAATTTGATTTTGAAATACCATCCGGAATTTCTGAAAAAATATCGACGCTACGCCCTGTATGAGGATATTGCCATTTATTACGAAGATAAGGGTGAGATCAAAAAAGCAGAGAAGGCGATTAAAAAACCCCTCTATCTAAACATTAAATCCGAAGAGCCTTATTTAAATCTTTCTGCTTTTTATATGCTCCATGGGATGGAAGAAAAGGCTTATAAAATCGGAAAATTCGCATTGAAACGATATCCGAAAAATATTTTTGTCATTTGTAATCAAGCGGTTATTTTAGCAACTTTAGATGCCTACGACCGTGCCCTGGAAATCATTGGAGACGCTGAAAAAAAAGGAATTACTGATCCTTTACTGTACAAAACCAAAGGGGAGTTACTATCGGATTTGGAGCGGGATTTAGAGGCCATACGAACCTTTAAAAAAGGTCTGAAAAGAACAAAAAAAGAAGATAAAACCCTGCGAATCGAACTACTCAGCAATTTAGGAGAAAGCTATATGCATACAAAGGAGTATGGAAAAGCGGTTAAAATTTATGAAAAGATTTATAAGGAGGATCCCAAGGATTTATACCATCTTCTTCGCTTGGTAGGAACCAACTTTTATGAACTGAAAAACTACGATCAGGCACTGAAGTATGGGGAGCTCCTTCTTAAAGAGGAACCAGGAATGTCCTCCTATCACTATCTATTAGGACTGATTCGAATGGAAAGAAGTGATTTGGAACTGGCTCAGTGGCATCTGTATAAAGCCAAGCAGTTAATGCCCACCCATCCCCTGATCGAGGAAGAACTTCGGGAGCTGCGATCCCGTCGAAAAGCTAAAGGGAAATTGAAAGACAAACATCCGAAAGCGGATAAGTAAATCGTTCAATAACAAAAAGCATGTAATATAAAATCACAACAGTTTAGGGAGGTCACTATGATTAAAAAAACGATGATTTGGGTCCTACTGTTTTTTATTCTGACCACATCCTTCGGTTTTGCCGCCGAGGATCTGTCTAAAACCCAGGATCCCATAGCAGCAGCACCGGTAGAGGAGTTTCCCGATATTCAGGATCCGGTAGGAGAACCTACAGATGCCCGGGCAGTGGTTCGGGAAGCCGCCATTAATCCTGAACGGGATCAGGAATTTGGCGCAGGTACCTATATTCAGGAAGTCACCTTAGAGATTACCTCAGGAGAGTTAAAAGGAAAAATCTTTGAAGTGGACAACATATTAATGGGAAATCCCGTATACGATCTGGAAGTGGAAGCAGGAGATCGAATTCTCGTAGGCATCGAAGGGTCTATGGATAATGTGGAACAGGTTCACATAAAAGACTATGCAAGAGATACCTATTTATATTTAATCATCGGGGTCTTTTTAGTACTGCTGGTTATCATCGGCCGTTTTAAGGGACTGAAATCCGTCATTACCATTGGACTCACTCTGTTTTTGATCGTGAGAGTCTTAATCCCCGGAATCCTTCAAGGGTACAGCCCGATTTTATTGGCGGTACTGATTTCTATTATCGTAACCTTGGTAACGATTTTTATTATTTCCGGATTTAATATAAAGAGTTTCACTGCAATTATCGGAATTCTCGGTGGCGTGTTTATTGCGGGAATCATAACCCTTTGGATCGGATCCAGCGCCCAGTTGACGGGATTTTCTTCCGAAGAGGCCATGATGATTTTGTACATTCCCCAGGATGTGGAATTTAATGTACGGGGATTGCTGTTTGCGGGAATTATTATCGGATCCCTGGGGGCGGTCATGGACGTAGGCATGTCTATCGCATCCTCTTTGCAGGAAGTGAAAAATGCCAATCCGGAAATTACCTCTAAGGAATTAAGGCGAGCCGGTTTTAACGTAGGAAGAGACATCATGGGAACCATGTCTAACACGTTGATCTTAGCCTACACCGGTAGTGCCATACCGCTATTGATTTTATTCACCGCCTACGAACCCTCCCTTACGGAGATCATCAATTTGGATATTATCGCGACAGAAATTGTTCGAGCCTTAGCCGGAAGCATCGGTCTTATTATGACCGTTCCGCTAACTGTATTTACCGGAACCTTTTTATTTGAAAAATACAAATAAATCGAAAGGAAGGGATTATCGTTTTCTTCCCGGACACACGTCACGGGTCGTTGAACGATAAAAATACTATGATGAAAAAAATGGGCGGTTTTCAAGTCAAAAGACTGTTTATCCCTTTGTTTTTTGCACTGATGGCAGGGATGATCATCCATCGTTACGGTATGGAGCATTATGCGGTGATTACCGGGAGTGTTATAAGTATCGTGCTCGCGGTATTCACGGTACTTACTTCACTCGCTGTATCGACTGAGACTAGTGATAGAGCCCCAGAGAATGTTGTTTTGGGGAGAAATTTAACATCCAAGGGCTTTTTCCTGCTGATTATTGTGTTCTTTCTTCTAATCGGTCATCAGCTCTATGGTCAGCAGATTGGAAAAGATCCGCTGTCAGCTTTTGAAGGTTCACAGCCTATTATTTTGGAATCTTACATAGAACGGGTGCAAGAAAGAGACTTTGCAACAGACTACGAAGTCTTTAGTCAATCGGTCCTAATAAACGGCCGGGAAATCCCTTTTCGTGAAAAACAGACCCTAAGGATTTACGGCATCGATCACGGCTATAACGGGGGAGACCGAATAAAAATCAGCAGTCCAACGGTGGAGGCGGCAACTCCCAAAGAGAGGGAGGTCAGCTCCTACGATCTGTATTTAAAAAGCAGAGGCATTCATAACCGACTGCAAGCCAACCCGGCGGATGTGGAGCTACTATCCAGAGAAGGACGGTATCATGAGGGTTTTCTGGCCGGAAACCGATGGAAGGCAATGGAATTTTTGGATGAGTCCCTACAGGAGCCTCAAAACCAGTTGATGAAAAGTGTGCTCTTGGGAAACCAAGGATTTTTAGAAGCGGATTTGCGGGAGACTTTTGCACAAACGGGAACCGCACATATTATTGCAGTATCAGGACTTCATGTGGGAATCTTGGTGATCATTTTGTCGGTAATTTTCAAAACACTGGGTATTGGGAAAAAGCTTTACTTATGGCTGATCCTGGGAATGTTGTTTCTGTACGGATCCCTAATCGGCTTTCCCATATCGATGGTTCGTGCCGGGATGATGTATGGACTGTACATCATCGCCTTTTATCAACACCGGCCTTATGACGGGCTACACGCCTTAGGGGTAGTAGGGGTCGTCTCTCTAATGATCAACCCGTTAACG
>SLKF01000063.1 GCA_007134725.1 Clostridiales bacterium
AATGAAAAATGAAGGCATAAGGAAAGGAAGAATGCAACATGAGCACCCCATTGATCAAAACCCTGGAAGCCTTAAAAAATAAGAATCGAATCTCCTTTCATACCCCGGGACATAAAAAAGGAAGGGCCTATGAAAATATAGGGGATGGAGGGATTCAGGAGAATCTGTATCAATACGATACAACCGAGGTTTTCGGTACGGATCAACTGCAGGATCCTTCCGGGGTGTTGCAGGAGTCCCAGCAGTGGACCGCAAAGGTTTTTAACAGCTCCCAGGCCTATTACCTGATCAATGGTTCCAGTGCCGGGGTGCTTGCCATGATCCTTTCTCAAACCAAACCCAGGGATGAAATTCTCCTTCCTAGAGACGTGCACCAATCTGTGATTCATGCCTTAATTCTTGGGGATCTGACTCCCAGGTTTATCCAACCGGAAATTGACCCTATTTTTAAAATTCCCAAGGGGATTACCCTGCAGCAAGTCCAAGAGGGCCTGGAAAAATACCCCGACTGCAAAGGGGTACTGCTGACCCACCCGAATTACTATGGCCGGGGGGCCCAGCTTCAAGACATTGGAAAGCTCACCAAAGCCCTGGGAAAAATCCTTTGGGTGGATCAGGCTCATGGGGCGCATTTGGGCCTCCATGGGGAACTGCCTGTCTCCGGAGTGGATGTGGGGGCGGACCTTACGGTGATGAGTTTTCATAAAACCCTTCCGGTATTGTCCCAGTGCGCCGTACTCTTTGCATCGGGAGATCTGGTGGATCGGGAGCGGTTGCAGGAACAGTTAAACATCCATCAAAGCACCAGTCCTTCCTATATCCTGATGGCCTCCATCGAACAGGGGACAAAGTATTACAGCACCCTTGGGGAGGAAAAAATCCATGCCCTCTTAAAGGGGATTGATCGATTGGAAAAGAAATTTCAACAGTTACGGCTTTTTCAGCTGGACACTGCACCGGGAAAGGACCGGACAAAGATCTGGATCCATACGGAAAACAGCGGACTGACCGGTTATGAAGTGGAAGCTTATCTTCGGGAAAACCATGGGTTGGATATGGAGTTTTCCATGCCCCAGGGACTTTTAGCCCTAAGCGCAATGGGAAATGGGGAAAAAGATTTGGAAAAACTGTATTTAGCCTTTGAGGAACTGGAAGAAACATTATATAATAAGGAAAAGATGGAAAAATTCTCTGAAAAAAATTCAAAAGAAGGTTTTTTTGAGAAGGAAGTCGAAGTAGAAGAGAGGCACCTTTTAGGAATCCCCATAAGAGAAGCCTTTTACAGCCCAAAAGAAAGGGTATCTATAAATAAGAGCCTTAACCGTGTGGCAGGCAGCGGGGTAACCCCTTATCCTCCGGGAATTCCCATAATTCTTCCGGGAGAGATCATTCGCCGGGCACACATTGATAAACTTTTAAAATATGAGAAAAGAAACCTCAAGATCATTGGCATAAAAGAAGGAAAAATAATGGTTGTAACCGAGGAGTGATGCTATGGAACAGGGATTTTTTATTACCTTAGAGGGAACCGACGGAGCGGGAAAATCCACACAAATGAAGTATTTAAAAGATTTTTTCCAAGGTCGGGGCTACTCCGTGCTCTTAACCCGGGAACCGGGAGGCACCCAAATCAGTGAGAAAATTCGGGAGCTGATCCTGGATAATGCCAACGAAGAGATGGAAGAAAAATCCGAGGCCCTGCTTTATGCCGCCGCAAGGGCCCAGCATGTAGAGGAAGTGATTCTTCCCGCCTTAAGGGAAGGAAAAGTGGTGCTTTGCGACCGGTTTGTGGACTCCTCCATCGTCTACCAGGGGAAAGCACGAAATATCGGTATGGAAAGCGTTGAAGCCATCAATCATTTTGCCACGGGGGGCCTCAGTCCCAACCTTACTCTTTGGTTTGATCTTCCCCCGGAAGAGGGATTACGACGGGTGGCCTCCGGGGGAAAAGCGGACCGTCTGGAAAAGGAAACCATTGAGTTTCATCAAAAAGTGTACGAAGGCTATCAGGAACTGCAGCATAAATACCCCCATCGAATTAAGGCCGTAGACGGAACCCAAAGCATTGACGGAATGCGGCGGGAAATCCGGGGGATCGTTATAGAAAAACTAAAGGAGGTTTATGGAATGAAACTTGTAATTGCCATTGTCAATGATGAAGATGCCCACAAACTCTTAAACAGTTTAACGGAGAATAGACATCGGGTAACGAAACTTGCCACCACGGGAGGATTTTTAAAAGCGGGAAACACCACGTTTTTAATCGGAACCGAAGATGATAAAGTGGATCAGGTTATGAATATCATCAAAGAAAAATGCGAAACCCGAAAGCAGGTAGCCACCTCCCCCGCCCCGGTATCGGGAACCACGGGAGTCTATGTACCCCATCCTATTGAAGTAAACGTAGGGGGCGCCACGGTATTTGTGGTGGATGTGGAAAAACATTTTAAAATTTAACCGCAAGGAGATATACTATGGGATTTTCAACAGTGCTCGGCCAGGAGCTTCTAAAAAAAGAACTTCTTAGACAGATTAAAGGAAATACCGTAAATCATGCCTATTTAATTCACGGAAATCCGGGTTTGGATCCCCAGGGTTTTGCCAAGGTCTTTGCCCAAGGGATTTTATGCATGGAAAAACAGGGGGAAATCCCCTGTGGCAGCTGCACCGCCTGCAAAAAAGTACTCAGCAATAATCATGAAGATTTGGTGATCTATCACCAAGAAACCCTAAAGGTGGAAGAGGTGCGAAGTCTGGAAAAGGATATGCACATTAAACCCTATAGTTCCGGCAAAAAGATTTACATCATCAATCATGGCGAGGGCATGACCCCTCAAGGACAAAACGCATTACTAAAGACCTTGGAAGAACCCCCGAGTTTCGGAATCATTTTGATCGTGGCCCGGAGCAAAGAATCCCTGCTGCCTACGATTCAATCCAGGTGTCAGGGGCTGGGTCTCAAACCCCTATCCGAAGAAGTCATTTACCAGGCTTTGAAAAACACCTGGGGTTATGAGGAAGCCAAAGCCCGGGGAGCCGCAAAAATTGCGGGGGGGAAAATTAATACCGCCCTAAGATTTTTAGAGGATGAAGACTATGAAAACCGAAGAAAGCAATTATTTCACTTATACGAAGGCATGCAGGAAAAAGGCATTACTGTCAGTCTGGAAGCCTTAGAGGGGCTTTCCGTTGAAAAAGATCAAATTGACGAGGTCTTGGATTTGAGTCTCGGTTTTTTTCGAGATCTTTTATTATATAAAGCGCTGCAAAAGCCGGAGTGGCTGATTCATGGGGATCAGGAAAAAATGATCGAATCCCTGGGAAAAAACTGCAGCGAAGCAGGCATTATAAAATCTCTGGAAG
>SLKF01000165.1 GCA_007134725.1 Clostridiales bacterium
GGAAGCTTTAGTTCCCTTCCCATATTTTCAAAAGTTTCATCCCGGTCAAATCCCGGACCCTCTGTGGCAATTTCGAAGAGGATTCCTCCTTTTTCATTGAAGTAAATGGATGTAAAATAGTTACGATCCCGAACTTCCGTTACCCGGTAACCATGTTCTTCGAAGAGTTTTTTCCAAGCCAGCTGTTCTTGTTCATCGGAGGCTCTAAAAGCAATGTGATGTACCGTGCCCACCCCTTGAATGCCGGATGACATGGGTGTTTTCTTAAGATCGATAAGGTCTCCTAAATCAGCGGAGCTCTCATAGCGGATCAGCCCTTGGTCTTCACCGATTTTTTTAAATCCGAAAAGGTTCTCCAGGAGATCCCCGGTCTTCTCCGGATCCTCAGAATACAGCGTGGCCCCTGCAAAGCCTTTAATGGCCACGGCTTCACTTACTTCTCCAACACTCCATTGACTAAAGTCCCCGGATTTACGTTCCGTGATCTCTATTTCCAGTCCATGGGGATCTTGAAAACGGATATAGTCTTCTCCAAATCGGGATTCCATCCTAAATTTCACGTGAAACTTTTCTAATCGTTCTTTCCAAAATCGTAAGGCGCCTTCCGGTACAGCGTAGGCCGTAACCCCAACCTGTCCCCTTCCGATTTTCCCCTTGGAAGCATTTCCCCCAGAAAAAAAGGTAATCACCGTTCCCGGGCTTCCCTGATGATCTCCAAAATACAAATGGTAGGTATGGGGAGCATCAAAATTTACGGTTTTCTTAACCATTCGAAGTCCTAACACCCCGGTATAAAAATCCACATTTTCCTGGGGGTCTCCCGCGATGGCGGTAATATGATGAATGCCTTTATTCATTAGTTTCATTGTTGACTCCTTTCTCAATTATCCCTAATCCTGTTTTCTCTAATTCTGTTAGTTGAGTTAATGATAATCATTATTAATTATGAATACCCATTATCTCCGATGTTAAATCTATTTTATTTAAGCCTTTTCATCTTTTCACTTATTTATTATTAATCGAGCCTATTGTCAACTATTATTCATTCAGATTGTATTTTCTCTAAATTCCCGACAAAATAGAAAGTATCCCCATACCCATAATCAAACTCATACTGATTTTTTTGAAAAGCTGCTCTTCCACTTGATTTCCCATATGGATTCCAATCAAGGTCCCTAAAATCAGACCGGGGAAAAGATATACCGAGTAACTTATAACCTCCGTGGTAATCAGTCCACTGAAAAAATAGGTGGGAATGGAAAACAGATTGATCATCCAGAAATACAGGGTTAAATTTCCCCGAAAAATTTGTTTTTCCACCTTTTGATTATTTAAAAACAACACGATAGGGGGTCCTCCCAAGGACACACTGCCGTTTAGCAGTCCACTGGCAAAACCTACGGGGATAAAGGCGGCCCTGTCATTTTTTATTTTGAAATGAACCCCGGAAAGGTTTACCGCGGCTACGATTACGATAATAATTCCAACAAAAAGCTTTAAGGTATTTTCCTCCAACACTTTTAAGAGGTATACCCCAAAAGGGGTCCCGATCATTCCAAAAACCACGAGTATAATGATCTTTTTTAATTGAACATGCTCCCGGATATTATAAAGAATTAGGCTGTTTAGTATCAAGCTGTAAATCATCAATACCGGTACGACTACTTGCAGCGGAAACATAATTCCCAAGAGGGGCACTGCAATTAAGGAAAATCCAAAACTGGTGGCTCCCTGGGTCATTGCAGCCATAAAAATTACCAATATTCCAAAGAGTATTTCCGGGGTCATTGCTTCCATAGTGATTGCCTCCTGTCTTATAAATATCCGACGGTTCTTTCTAGGTATTATAACATAACACAGGAAATCTTAATAATTCAGGAGTACCGGTGCCTGCTTCTGATTCCGGAGAACCTTTTCCACAAAAAACATCCAAAAATAAACAAAAAAAATACAATAGGAAAGATTTGGCTAATCCTTCCCATTGTACTATTTCCGGTATCAATATCCATTATATGATTTTATGGGTTTTCAATTTCACAGAAGATCGAGCTCCCTACGAAGTATCAGCAAGAGGCCAAGGCCCAAAACCGTGGTAGTGCCCGCCAGAAGAAATGCAGGGGTAAATGAATTGGTAATGTCCAGGAGTCTTGACCCGAGTAAACTTGTAAGGGCCCCTATTGCAAAAGCACTAAACACCAGGCCATAATTCAAGCCTAAATATTTTGTGCCAAAACCCGAGGCCACCAGGACCGGGAAAAGTGCAAAGGTGGTGGCGTATCCCACACCTAAAAACAGGGAACATAAAAGGAGCAGGCCAAAATTTACTGCGACAAAAGGCAGGGCAAAGAATACCGTCGCCTGCATGATATACACACTGATCATCACCCGAAGGGTACCATACCGGTCTGATAAATAGCCCATAAGGGGGCGCCCCAGACCGTTGGTAAGGGCGTAAGCAGAAATAGCCGTGGCTGCAATGGCCGGCTCCAACTTCAATATAATCTCTCCATAGGCGGGGATGAGACCAATAGCGGTCAAGCCCCCACCAATTACCATGGCCAGGGCTAACCAAAGAATATAAAATACCTTTGTTTTAAGAAACTGTTTGGGTGAAATATCCTCTACGATCTCGGCGGATGCAAGGCCCTTCCTTTTATTACCTTCTTTTCGTTGAGGAGAGCGGTATCCCTCGGGAGGATTTCGGAGAAGGCGTGCACCAATTAATGCAACCAGTGCAACAAAAATTGAAAGCGCTACAAAGGTTCTATCGACACCCAAGAGCTCAATCATCCGGCGCTTGAGGGGGGAGAAAACCACCGCGGCCAGACCAAAACCCATTACCGCTGTGGAAACTGCAAATCCCGGACGGTCCCCGTACCATTTACGAGCGGTCGGTGCAATACAGGCGTAGGTAAGCCCACAAGCAATACCTACGATCATACCATAGGAAAAAACCAACCAAAGGGGATAAGGGATCCACCGAAGCAGCCCCGACAGTGCATAACCAAGAAAAAACAGTAGCGCTCCCCAGGTGGCCACTTTTCGAGGACCAATCTTATCCTGAATCCACCCCGCGGGAATCATGGTTATGGAAAATACGATGATCATAACCGTAAAAGGCAGTGTGGCCTGTGTAGCCGTCCAGCCCCATCCCAGGACCAGAGGAACCACAAAAGACCCCCAGGCATAACTCATGCCTCCCATTAAGGAAAGCAGAAATCCCCCTAAAAGAATCCTCCATCGCCGACTTATATTGGAGTTTGCCAATGTCATTTGATCTCCACCTCTTCTACCGAATTCTCTCATTTGTTTGTTTTTTCATTTCCTTTGTTGCGATCCATGGTTTA
>SLKF01000129.1 GCA_007134725.1 Clostridiales bacterium
CATAATACGTATCGGACCGACTCCCAACCAACGGGTTGCTCCCTTTACAGTAATGCCCAAGGGGGTAAATAGAAGTAGCAAAGCGACTACACTCACTACTAAAATAAACTTAGACCATCTCTTCCAGACAATATACTTGATTTTTGAAGTCATGAGCATTCCGGCACTTCCCAAAACTGCAAACACAGCCATTCGTTTCAAGTAATGAAGCCCATCATTATATTGAACCAAGGAGTAGGTATAACTGGCACTGAATACCATGATGATTCCGATGGTAACCAAACTGGCAACGGCAAAAACAATCGTCAAATCCGTTGCATTTTTTTTAATCATGGAACATCACCCTTAGTTTTTCAAATATCTCTTTAAAATGCTCTCCTCGTTTTTCATAACTCGAATACATATCCCAACTGGCGCATGCAGGAGATAATAAAATCACATCTCCTTCTTCACCCTTATCGAATGCAAACTTCGCAGCTGCTTCTAAGTCATTAAACACAATTGTATTTAGATAACCTTTCTGATGAGCGGTTTTTTCAATAATAGATGCAGTCTCTCCATAAAGAACCAGATGTTTTACTCTTCCAGGAAAAAGATCGATTAGTTCTTCAAAATTACTGCCTTTGTCCATCCCCCCAGCCAAAAGAATGATCGGATCTTTCACTGCTTCTACCGCCTTAATAGATGCATCGGGGTTGGTTCCCTTGGAATCATTGATAAAGGTAACTCCTTTAACTTTTCCACAAACTTCCATGCGATGTTCTACCCCAAGAAAGTTTATTAATCCTTTACGTATACTGTCCACTTTAATATCCATACTCCAGGCTATAGCAGTAGCGGCCAAAGCATTTTCTACATTGTGCTCTCCTAAAATCTTTAATTGCTGCTTATCAATAACCTCTATTTCTTTTCCCTTGCTTCGGATGGTAATTTTTCCGTCTTTGATAAAAACTCCTTTATCCAATTGCTGTAGACGGCTAAAATAAACTTTGTTACTGGACAAATTCAGAGTCAGCTTCCGCAACAGTAAATCATCATAATTGATCACCGCAGTGTTATCTGCTCCCTGATTTGTGAATATGTTCATTTTACAAAGAGTATAATTATTCATGGTTTTATGACGGTTTAAGTGATCCGGGGTTAGATTTAGAATTGCCGCAACTTCCGGTTTGAAACTTTTCACACTCTCAAGTTGAAAACTACTGACTTCTGTGATAAAAAAATCTTCTTCCGTTGCATCTAAAACCTTGGAAATCATTGGCACCCCAATATTTCCCACCACATGAGTTCGTATTTTTTCGTTTTTAAAAATTTCTCCGGTTAAAGCAGTGGTCGTGGTCTTTCCATTTGTCCCAGTAATTGCTATCAAGTGCCCTTTCATTAAGCGATAAGCCAACTCGATTTCACCGATCACTTCAATGCCTTTATTCTTAGCATCAAGAATCAGCGGGATTTCCATAGGGACCCCTGGCGATACAATAACCAATTCCGGATTCCCCGCTTCTTCAATATTTTTCAATTGATAACCTAAAAGCAGTTCATCAGCGTTCAGATTTAGTCTTTCCGTTGTCTCCTTTAAATCCTTTCCCGACTTTGTATCGGTTATGACAACCTTTCCCCCTAGTTTTTTTAATACCGTTACTAAGGGAATTCCGGTTGTTGCCAAACCTACAACTAAGACTTTTTTATTTTTCAGATCCATTGTCAACACCCCTGTTTTGAATTTAAGTACTAAACTCTCTTTACCCTTAACCATTAGATTTATCAGCGAATAACAAACACTGCGAAAACCGCTAAAATCGTAGTAATGGTCCAAAAAACTGCTACCACTTTCGTTTCTTTCCAGCCAATCATTTCAAAGTGATGATGAATCGGACTCATTTTAAATACTCTTTTTCCCGTTAGTTTAAAAGAAATTACTTGAATAATCACGGAAAGAGATTCCAGGAAAAAAATTCCACCAACGATAGGGATCAGTAAAACGCTTTCCGTTAATATGGCCACAGCTACGATGCCGCCTCCAAGGGCTAAGGAACCAGTATCCCCCATGAAAACCTTCGCAGGATTTGCATTGAAAAGCAAAAATCCAAGACAGGCACCGGCGATTGCTCCGCTAAAAATCCCTGCACTGGTAAAACCCAAACTTGTGGCAAATAACGCAAAGAAAATTGCTACCACTGCGGATACCCCTGAAGCGAGTCCATCCAGTCCATCAGTTAAGTTAACACTGTTCACCGTTCCAATGATTACAAAAATCATAAAAGGTATGTAAAAAGCTCCTAAATCCAGATATTCCGGAATGATGTAACGACCTATTTGAATACTTTCTTTGATGAAAGGCACCAATACATAAGTGCTTCCCGACGTCTGTAGATGAAATAATACCACCAATAGAGCTGCGAGAAATTGCATAATAATCTTTTGATAAGCTCGAAGACCTAGATTTCTTTTTAAGACTACTTTAATAAAATCATCAATAAAGCCAATGGCTCCGAAGGCCGTAAGGGAGAAAATCAGGATCCACATTTCTTTACTGCTTCCTCCAATAATTAATGCGGCAATAATCGTGGCTAATATAATAATTACACCACCAATGGTCGGTGTTCCCGCCTTGGCTAAATGACTTTCGGGACCTTCCTCCCGTATACTTTGTCCTGCCTTAATTCTTTTTAAAAAAGGAATCATCACCGGTCCTATTAAGGCAGCAACAAAAAAACTTAAGAATAAGGTTACGATAATCTGAGTATAATTAAACATCTAGTTGTCTTCCTCTCTTTATATATTCGATAATTTCTTCCATTTTCATACCTCTTGAACCCTTAATCAGTACCAGATCCTGAGGCGATAGCCAACTTTCTAAAAGTTTTGCGGCTTTTTCATTTGACTCCACATGGTAAACTTTCTCAGCCGGAAAACCTTTCTTTATAGCTTCCATTCCTATCCATTTTGAATCTTTCCCTTTTGTTATTAATCGATAAAAATCTCCCTTTGAAAGGAAGGCTCCAACTTTTCTATGACCTTCTTCAGAATAATCCCCTAGTTCCAGAACGTCTCCAAGAACCAATATCCGACGATAACCCTTCATGTTTTCTACAACGGCAATGGAAGCTTCCATGGATTCAGGGCTGGCATTATAGGCATCATTAATTACCTTTGCTCCGGAAATATTATGGGTTTCAAATCTCATATCACTGATAATAACTTTTCCCAAGCCTCTTTGGAGGCTTCCCGTTTCCATCTTATAATGATTTCCTATCCAAACAGCGGCTAAAGCATTATTAATTTGATGTTTCCCCGGTATTTTTAATTGAAACGCTGTGCTTTTTCCGGCAATGTCCACGCAGA
>SLKF01000119.1 GCA_007134725.1 Clostridiales bacterium
GAGTTAATAGAATTTATCCGGTTGGCAAAGACGCAGTTAAAAGAGACAATCGATCAGAACAAAAGAGAAGATGGGCTTTATCATTCATACAACCTGTTAAAATTCGGTGAGGATATGTGTAAGGTCTCTAATTTGCAGGAAATGCTGGAAGGACAGGTTGCTGTTTTAAGCTCATACGCTTTGAATTCTAATGAAGTGATCGAATTATTATCAGCCTTAAAGAAAAGCAGTCTCTATAGAAAAGATCAAAACAGTTATATGCTTTATCCAAATAGAGAACTGCCAAAGTTTTTAGAAAAGAATATCATACCGGCAGAATTAGTTAATCGCTCCGTTATACTGCAAGCCGAAGAAGAAAAGGGTCATAGCCGTTTTATAGAAAAAAGTATGAATGGTCAATATCACTTCAATGGAAAATATCGAAATGCCTATGACTTAGTTGATGATATAGTAAACACCGGTGAATACAGTGAAGAAGAAGCGATCCAGGCAGGAGATGTTTTTACGGAAATCTTCAATCATCACGCCTTTACGGGCAGATCCGGAACATTTTATAAGTATGAAGGTCTTGGCTGCATTTACTGGCATATGGTATCCAAACTGGTGCTTGCCGTTGAGGAAAGCTATATGAAGTGTTTGGAAACGGATCCCTTCAGTGAAGCGGGGGATACCTTAAGGGAGTATTATTATGATTTTAAGGATGGAATCGGTATTGATAAATCCCCTGTTGTTTACGGGGCTTTCCCCACGGATGCCTACTCTCATACCCCGGGGTTTGCAGGGGTGCAGCAGCCCGGTATGACCGGTCAGGTAAAAGAGGACATCATCTCCAGATTCGGAGAGCTTGGGGTGTCTGTTGTAGAGGGCGGAATTCATTTCAATCCGAGATTAGTTCTGGAAGATGAGTTTTTAGAGAAGGAAACCCCGTGGAAACTGCCAAATAAAACCATCACCCTTAAAAAGAATCAGATGGGATTTACCTTCTGCACCGTTCCAATCATCTATGAAAAGGCAGACTTTGGAGAAATCTCCGTCTATTACAACAATGGGGATCGATACACCTTCGAAAATGCCATCAAGATCAATGGACAAATCAGTAAAAGTATTTTTCATCGTGAGTCGAAAATCGATAAAATCGTCGTTAAAGTTGTGTTCTGATGCTTTCCAATGCTTAAAATAGAAAGTTGAAAGTGAGGAGGAGCTATGGCTAAGGTTACGTTAAAAAATATAGCAAAAGTTTATGATAACGGATTTCAAGCTGTGAAGAATATTAATTTGGAAATCCTGGATAAAGAGTTTATGGTTCTGGTGGGTCCTTCCGGTTGTGGAAAAACCACCACATTAAGAATGATTGCAGGCCTTGAGAAAATCACTCATGGAGAATCATATATAGGAGAGACGCTTATAAATGACATTGAACCCAAAAACAGAAATATCGCAATGGTCTTTCAAAATTACGCCTTATATCCCCATATGACGGTCTATGATAATATGGCCTTTGGGCTGAAAATAAAAAAAACCCCAAAGGATGAAATTAAAAAAAGAATCGAAAAAACTGCAAAAATTTTGGGTATTGAACCGCTTCTTAAAAACAAACCCAAGCAGCTTTCCGGAGGGCAAAGACAACGGGTTGCCTTAGGACGTGCCATTGTTCGTAAGCCCGGAGTTTTTCTGATGGATGAGCCATTGTCCAACTTGGATGCCAAACTGAGAGTTCAAATGAGAGCTGAACTAATCAAGCTGCATAATGAACTGCAGACCACATTCATTTATGTAACCCACGACCAAACGGAAGCCATGACCATGGGCAGCCGGATTTGTGTGATGCATGATGGGGTGATTCAACAGGTTGCGGAACCGAAAACAATTTATAATCATCCGGCCAATCTTTTTGTAGCAAGCTTTATCGGCTCCCCCCAAATGAATCTCTTTAAAGGGGACTTATCCGAAAGACAGGGCAAGATCTTTGCTTCCATAGAGGGACTTGAGGTTGAGTTGAATGAAGAGGCATCGAGAAAAGTAAAAGAAAAAAATTACGCAGGGAAAGAAGTTGTGGTTGGGGTTCGCCCTGAAGATGTATGTCTTGTGAAGGAACATGAAGGAATCCAATCTAAAGCAGAATTGTCTGAGTTGTTAGGCTGTAATTTGCATATCTATTTCAACATCAATGACAAACAATATGTTTTAAGTACGAGACCAAAGGAGGAAGTGAACTTTGGCGAAAGGATCTTTGTATCCTTTGATCGAAATAAATTGCATCTATTTGATAAAGAAACAAAAATAACAATTTTAGGTTAATAGAAAAGGGACAGAGGGGGACAGAGGGACGGAGTAATTGTCCGCTTCATAATGAACTTTATGCGTGATTCTTTTTACTAATGATTTTCTGGATAAACCTAATAATTGATGTTATTGTTTAAAATAATTACAAGAGAACAATATAGAACTGATATGAAAAGTAGGAAAGAAAAAAACCAAGAAATAACTTAAGCGATAAAAAACCGCCTTGAAGCATCGGTATTTCCGATCCTTCCGGCGGTTATCTTTTTCTTGATTTTTTTCAAGGAAAAAGCCATATCAAATATACACAAAAGAGAAGCTAAGGTATACTTATTATAGAAAGCGGTATCACCGATACGCAATTACTTTATGCGGCAACATGCGGCAACATGCGGCAACGACGCAAGGTTGCAGTGTATCAAAAAGGAGGTTAATCAATGCGAGTAATAAACACCAAAGAGCTCATCCCTGTGGTAAAGGAGTTAGTGAAAAAAGCCTGTACGGATTTGGATGAGAATCTTATGAACGCGTTAAAACAGTCGATGGCAATCGAGGAATCGGATCTGGGACGGGAAGTCCTGGAGACTATAATTGAGAATGCCGATTTAGCACGGGAAAAGCAGGTGGCCTGCTGTCAAGATACGGGGATTGCGGTGCTATATCTCGATATCGGACAGGAAGTGAGTTGGGAAGGGCCGAGTCTTACGGATATGATCAATGAAGGGGTACGACAGGGATATGCTGAGGGTTACTTACGAAATTCCGTAGTTGGGGACCCGATTATTCGGGAGAATACAAAGGATAATACGCCGGCGGTCATTCATACGACTATTGTGGAGGGCAGGGAAGTGAAAATCACCATCATGCCTAAGGGGGCCGGCAGCGAAAACATGGGAAGAGCCAACGTTCTAAAACCCACCGACGGAGTGGAAGGGATTATTAATTATGTAATTGAAACCGTTGAAAATGCCGGAGGAAAAGCTTGTCCACCGCTGATTGTGGGTGTGGGCCTGGGTGGAACCATGGAAAAAAGCACCCTGCTGGCAAAAGA
>SLKF01000222.1 GCA_007134725.1 Clostridiales bacterium
GAATCTAAAAAAACATATTCATCCATGGATATTTGTCACTGGATAAATATAGCCGTGTCAAAAGTACTTCGTTAAGTCTAAGAAGAGGTGCTTTTGGCACTTTTTCATCTAGTTCACAATGGTAGCTCACAAAGGGACGGTTTCGTATGCCACGAACCGTCCCTTTGTGATCCCTTTGTGAGGTCGTAACGGATGCCAACGATGAATTGGGAAATATCGAGGCTATCCAATCTGCATTCCAGAAAGTTTACAAATATCAGTGGTTACTTCTTTTCCTTAGCAATTTGTCCTGCGTAGTTGGGGACATAGCGTTGAGAATCTATGGGCGGTCGAACGTAGCCGGTATTTTCCTGCTGTGGGGGAAGCACGGGTTTTTTGTACTCTAATTTTTCGTAAGGGATCAAGGACAAAAGATGGTGAATACAATTGATTCGTAAGTTTCTTTTGATATCCGACTCGATGACCCACCAAGGGGAGAAATCCGTATCCGTATATTGAAACATAACATCCTTAGCCTTGGAGTACTCCACCCATCGGGATCGTGCTTCAAGGTCCATGTCGCTTAATTTCCACCTTTTTGTCCGGTCATTAATTCGGCTTTGGAACCGGGCTTCCTGTTCTTCATCACTAACCGAAAACCAATATTTTATTAAGATGATTCCCGAATCGATAAGTAGTTTTTCAAACTTCGGTGCGGAAGAAAGAAACTCCCAGTACTCCGCCTCGGAACAAAAGCCCATGACTCTTTCTACACCCGCTCGGTTATACCAGCTTCGATCAAACAGCACCATTTCCCCGGCACTGGGAAGATGGGCTACATAGCGCTGAAAGTACCACTGGGTTTGTTCTTTTTCCGTAGGTTTAGGAAGGGCCACTACTCGACAAATTCTGGGATTGAGGGGTTCAGCAATTCTTTTGATTACACCGCCCTTACCTGCCGCATCCCGTCCTTCAAAAAGTACTACCACCCGGAGGCCTTTATGTTGGATCCATTCCTGCATTTTCACCAGTTCTTCCTGCATTTCCTCTAATAGCTTTTCATAGGTCTTTTTCTTTAGCTTTTTTTCCATTGAAATCCTCCTTTCCTTGGGGGAGGACAATTACTCCGTCCCTCTGTCCTCACTGAAATTATACCCCTTCTGTTTACCATTTAATCTTAGTTCAATGGGGGGCTTTGAAAGGAGGAAAACTTCTATTGATTTTTCTTTGGAAGAATGAAGTTCCATCGGAAGGGATATTCTATCAGGGATGATTAGTAACAAGAGGAAATGATGAGCTGAAAAAGTGTAAAACAAGAAAAGATGCTGCGGCATCTTTTTTTGCTTTTTTTTTTAAAAATTTTTAAAAGTTTAGAAAAAGACTTGACAAAAATCAAAATTGATATTATTATCATTATTAAGAATGATAATAATGAAATGATGCAAGAGGAAGGATGTAAACCAATGAAATCAAAAATCAAAGCCATGATTCACCCTATACGAATGCGAATTGTACAAAACCTTTTAAGGGGAGAAGAAATGACGGTGCAGGATATTAGTAAAAACCTGTCGGATATTCCCCAAGCTACACTTTATCGCCACTTAAACGCCTTATTAAAAGAAGATATCCTGACGGTGATCGACGAAAATCGAATTCGAGGAACTGTTGAGAAGGTATACGCCTTATCATCCACCTTAGAAAGTACAACGGCTAAGGAAGTAGAAGAAGCTTCCAAAGAAGACCATTTTAATTTCTTTTTCAGCTTTTTAATGAATCAACTGGGAGAGTATGAAGAGTATCTTTCCAAGGATGAAATCAACTTAAAAGAAGACGGGGTTAGTTTTAGGCAGTTTAGCTTATACCTTAGTGATGAAGAGCTAATGGACATTTTAAGTACTTTGCGTGAAAAACTGGTCTCGGCCATGGACAATAAGCCTACTAAAGACCGACGACTACGTAATGTCTCAACCATCGTAATACCAAAGAAGGAGAAAAAAGAATTTAAAAAGTAAAAGAATAACCAGTCTTAAGGGAAGTGCAAGGTAAGGTCGGCGGAAATTTGAAAAATGTAGAAGAGAATAGGAGCGATGGAGATGAAATATCGAGAAGAAGAAATTACGGTAATGGGTAAATATCCACTGGGAGCAACCTTGGGCATGCCCGAGGGGGAAGGACCTTTTCCTGCGGTAATTATTGTTGCCGGTTCCGGAAATGGGGACCGGGACGGGAATATCGAAAAAGCAAAATTCAAACCGAATATGTATCGGGACTTAGCAGCATCAATTGGAGAACTAGGTTTTGCTACCCTTAGGGCGGATAAAAGGGGCACAGGGAAAAGTGGCGGAGATTTTTTAGAAACCGGCATGATGGATTTAGTCGAGGATATTGAACACTTAGTTATTTATTTACAGGAGCATGGGAAAGTAGGTAAAATCATTTTACTAGGCCATAGTGAAGGATGTACATTGATCCCTGCGGTAAATACGCTACGACCGGTGGATGGACTGATTTTTCTTGCAGGAGGCGCGGAATCCTTAATGGACGCCTTAAAAAGACAACGAGCAATCGCAATAGAAGAACTGAAAACTACCAAGGGTCTAAAAGGTGCGCTGATACGCCTGACCAAAGCCCATGAAAAGGTGGAAAAACAAGCGGAAAAACTCAATCAAAAGATTCGCTCCACCGATAAGCCCGTCATTCGATACCAGTTCCAAAAGTTCAATGCCAAGTGGTATCGGGAGCATATGTATTATAATGTGTTTGAGGATCTGGAAAAGATCAACTGCCCCGCCCTGGCGATTAACGGAAGCACCGATATTCAAGTGACACCTGAGAAGGCTTTAGAACTAGGCAAATATGTAAAAGGCCCGGCGGGAACCTTTGTAATTGATGGAATGAATCACTTACTGAAAGAAAATCCGGAAAGAGCTCCCATACTAAATGTTATGAAAAGCTATAAAGCCGATACTGTAAAGCCCCTTCATCCAGAGCTGGAGCGACATTTAGGGAATTGGTTGAAAGAGAATTACTCTGAAAAGTCCCAGTGTTAAAGGTGTACTGAACATGTTCTAGATCCTTTCGACTTTGAGAGATCGGAGGGGGTTGTGAGAGAAGAAACGGTACTTTAGTTGGTGCTGTAGTTTCTTCTCTTTTTTTTGATTGCAAAAACTAATATGGGAATAAAAACAATAGCGATATCTTGACAAGGAAATCTTGGCTGTGCTAATATATCGGTAAGCGATATATATATCGGATAGCGGTATAATGGATAGAAATATAGTTAGTAACAGTATAGTCAGCAATTATATATTCAGTAGAAATTTAATTTCATTAACTATTAATATCGAGC
>SLKF01000242.1 GCA_007134725.1 Clostridiales bacterium
CATGCTAAGAAAAATTAATCCTTGGCAATTACGGCTAGCATTTTTCCTTCCTTGAAGGAAATCTCCGCCTCATCTTCTATTACAATATTGCTGATACCCAAGGTATGACCTCGGAATAACTCCACGCTCTTTAAGGGGTACTCAAACCCTTTTAAGGTTACTTCCGTAACCGACTCCGTAATGGGAATAATCGACAGATTTTCATCTTTTCGTCCAACAATCTTTGTATGATTCTTTAGTAACCACATTTCATTTTGCCCGTCCATTAACCGAATAGGGATATTCGGGTCATAAAAACCTTCCAAAAGCTGAACATTTCCCAGGGTATGATCCATCCTGGAGCCAAAGGCCCCAAGCACTTCAATTTCTTCAGGTTTCTTTGACAGGCTGTATTCCAGCGCAATCTCCGTATCGGTCTGATCTTTTTTTGCGGGGAATTTTTTTAAGGGAACGGCTCTTTCTTCCATCCACAATTTTGCATCCTCATCAATGGAATCCAAATCCCCCACTAACAGGTCGGGAACAAAATCAATGGACTTCAAATACTTGGCAGCCCCATCGGCACAAATTACAAAATGATCTTCCCCGGGTTTTTCCTTGAGTTTCGTTTTAAGCCAGGATAGATTTTCAATTTTTCCGTTGGTTACTATGGTAATTTTCACTTAATGCTCCTCTCCTTCCCCTTTCAGGCGAAGGTTTTGAACCGCCTTTGAGACATCCCCGGTCTTAAATATTGCGGATCCCGCCACAATGATATCCGCACCTGCCGCTACAATTTCTCCTACGTTTTCGGGATTGATCCCTCCATCTACTTGAATATCCACATGCAGACCTTTTTTGGTGATCATCTCTTTTAATGTTCGTACTTTCTCCGTCATGGCGGGAATGTACTTTTGACCGCCAAAGCCTGGGTTTACAGACATAATCAGTACCATGTCCAAGTCCTCCAATACGTATTCCAAGGTGCTAAGGGATGTTGAGGGATTCAAGGATACCCCGGCCTTAACCCCTTGGGCCTTGATCATTTGTATTACCCGGTGTAGATGGATGGGGGCTTCCTGGTGTACCGTGATGATGTCTGCTCCCGCTTTGGAAAAAGCTTCAATATAGTCTTCCGGTTCTTCGATCATTAAATGCACGTCAAAGATCATATCGGTTTTTCCTTTGAGGCTGTCCAACACTAAGGGGCCGATGGTAATATTGGGAACGAAATGTCCGTCCATGACATCAATGTGTAAATACTCACAACCGGCGGCTTCCACAATTTTTACGTCCTTTAACAGATTGGAAAAATCCGCGGATAATATGGATGGTGCCAACTTCATGGTTATCCTCTCCTTTTTTCATTCAACTCCGTCATAATCTGTACGTAATGGTCATACCTTTTTTTAGCTATTGTGCCTGCATCCACCTGGGCTTTCACACTGCATTTGGGTTCTTTTAAATGCATACAGGAGGTGAATTTACAGTTTTCCATATAGGGCAGAAATTCCCGAAAATAAAACCGCAGGTTCTCCCGCTCAATTTCTTCGACTTCCAGGTTTCCAAATCCCGGGGTGTCGGCGATCCAACTATCCTCGTCAACGAGGATCAACTCCGTATGCCGGGTGGTATGTTTTCCTCTTTGGATCCGTTTACTGACCTCTCCGGTCTTTAACTGCAGACCGGGCTTTATGGCATTTAGAAGACTGGATTTTCCTACCCCCGATGGACCGGAAAAAACCGAGACTTTGCCCTTAAGACTGTTTCTTAAGTCCTCAATCCCCTGATCCAGTTCCGCACTGGTAAAAACAAGGGTGTAACCCGTGGGTCCATAGATTTCTTGAATTTCTTTCAGCGTACTGTCCTGATCCTCTCCTAAATCCGCTTTGTTGATGCAAATCGTTACCTCAAGACCCAAATCTTCAGCGAGGATAATGATCTTATCCATCAACATTAAGGAGGGACTGGGGTTTTTAAGGGAAAGCACAATGACCACCTGGTCCACATTGGCGATCTCCGGTCGTTTTAGTTGGTTTTTCCGAGGAAGAACCTTCTCTAAGGTACCGGTTTTCTTCCGATTATCCAAGTGAGATACCTGCACCCAATCCCCTACCAGGGGTTTCACTTTATCCTTCCGAAGAATCCCACGGCCTTTGCATTCATACAAACCGTCCTTCAGGCTCACGTAATAAAATCCGCTGATTCCTTTAATGATCCGTCCTTCTTCCATGGGTACCTCCTAAAATTCCATTTTTACTTCTCGATAGAATTCTCCGTCAATTAAAATATCAAACACCTTTTCTCCGGAACCTTCTTCCCCTTCAATATTAACCACAACGACAGATTCCTCGTCGGTATCATGGTTTGCACGATAATATCGTCGGTTTTCATTAACCTCTCGAACTTCAATGTTGATAATCCCTTCAAAGGATTCAATGTTAATTTCCATGTCCCGGGTGATTATTTCCGGGTCCGGATCCGGCTCCGGGTCAGGCTCCGGCTCTTCTTCCGGCTCTTCTCCCAGACTCAAGACCAAATTCACGGTCTCATCGGACACCACAATCTCGCCGCTGTCAATGCTTTGTGAAATGACCCGGCCTTTGGGAACCGCTTCACTGTATTCCTCGGTTATCTCCCCGGGGATTAAACCGGTCTGGCGAATGATCCGCTCCGCTTCAATCCGGGTCAAGCCGGAAAGGTCCGGCATGGTTTCCGGTCTTCCTTCACTTACGGTGAAATTGACTGGGCTTCCGGAAGGAACTTCATTTCGAAATCCCGGGTCCTGATCAATGATGACCCCTTCAGGGAAATCACTTTCTTCATAGGTCACCTCACCGATTGTAAGTCCTGCCTCTTCCAGAATCAGCGCCGCATCCACCTGTCTTTCATGAATAAGATTCGGAACCAATACCACATCGGGGCCGATGCTGATTCGAAGGTCCACGGTACTTCCTTCTTTAACAGACATTCCCGGGGAAGGACTTTGGCTGATCACCCTGTTCTCCGGCACTTCTGAATCATGAATTTCTTGGATTTCAACCTCCAAATTGTGTTCTTCGAGCACTTCTATGGCTTCTTCTTGCTCCATGCCCACAAGATCCGGCATTTCCACTTCATCATTCCCGCCAAACATTCCCTGAACGTACAAGGCTCCCAGGGTAATGGCTAAAATCCCGATCAATGCCAGAATAACTACTATTGCGATTTTCGTTTTTTTATTATTCTCTTCCTTTTTTTCCTCTTTTGCAGATCCCCGCTGACTTCTTTTTACCTTTTTGGAATAACCTTTCTCTCCCTCTTTCCCAAGAACTTGGGTTGGAGAATCC
>SLKF01000181.1 GCA_007134725.1 Clostridiales bacterium
CCCCTGGTAACCTCAAATAATCTCTATTCCCAATACCCCTTTTAAACAAAACACATATAGGTATGTGTCCGGGCTGACGGAGGCCCGGTTCTTTTTTTTTGCTTTTTTTTGTGTTTTTGAGTTTTCTCACTCAAATATCACCATTTCACGTAATAATCCCTTTCCCCTTCTTGTAGATTTGCTTAAAGTTTCATATAATGATAGATGTTGAAAAAGAACAGGAGGCGATTTTATGACAAAACCTAAAGTAGGGATCATTTTCACCGGTGGAACCATTTCCATGTCTATTGATAAGCGAATTGGTGCAGCCATCCCTTCTCTTTCTAATGAAGAAATCATGTCTTTAGTAACAAACATTGATAAATACGCTGATACGGAGTCCATTAGTTTTTCTCACTCTCCTGGACCCCATATTGGCCCGAAAATGATGTTTAAACTTAGAAACACAACCTTAGCCTTGTTAAGGCGCAAAGACATAACCGGCGTAGTGATTCTGCACGGTACTGATACCTTAGAAGAAACAGCATATTTAATGGATTTAACTATTAAATCCAACAAACCCGTAGTTATTACCGGTGCTATGCGTAATAGCTCGGAACTCGGCTATGATGGTCCAAGTAACTTAGCCGCTGCAGTTTGTACCGCGATTTCTCCAGAATCTAAAAATCGTGGGGTTCTTGTGGTACTAAACAATGAAGTGAATGCTGCTAATGAAGTTACGAAAACCAATACTGTATCATTAGACACTTTTAAATCATTAAAATTTGGTCCTCTGGGTATCATTGACAACGATGAGGTTATTTATTATCGGGATATATCCTATCGTCAGTTTATCGATGTAGAATACTTCGAAGAGAAAGTGGACCTGATCAAAGCTGTTGCGGGAATGGATTCTTCCATATTAAAGTTTTGCGTAGATCAAGGTTCTAAAGGGATCGTTCTTGAGGCCATGGGAAGAGGCAACATCCCACCCACAATGATGGAAGGCATTAAGTATGCGATTGATCATAATGTAGTCATTGCACTTACCTCTCGATGTCCTATTGGGCGAGTATATGATAGTTATGGATACGAAGGCGGTGGAAAAACCTTAAGCAACTTGGGGGTCATATTCGGAGGAGATCTCCCCGGTCAAAAACTTCGTATTAAGTTAATGCTCGCGCTCAATAAATCGAATAATATTGATGAAGTTCGAAACATATTAGTAGAAAACCACTTAAAATACCGTGTCGATACATTATAATACTAAAGGTAGAAGCTTTTAGGAGGCTGTTTGATGAATATTTTTAATTACAACCTGGAAAAAAATCCACTTCCTGATAATGAGTATATGAATGAGATTTTAAAGGATAATTTTTGTTTTTTAGACATTGAAACCACTGGATTTAGTAGAAAAAATGATCAGGTGGTTATCATAGGTTTATTATTTCGTGAAAATGAACAGTACAAGCTTCGTCAGTATTTTTTGGAAGATCCCCTTCAGGAAAAAGAACTATTGAAACAGTTTATCAAGGATTTTTCTAATTTCAAACTGATGATCACATATAATGGACTTTCCTTTGATTATCCCTTCCTTCAGGCCCGGGCGAAAACCCATCAATTACCTTTACACTTGAATAATCTTAAGCATATTGATCTTTACAAACATATCCAAGGAAACAAAAAGTCTTTACCCATAGAAAATTTTCAATTAAAAACCGTAGAAAAGCTTCTTGGCATCCATCGTAAGGACCAAATTTCCGGGGGAGACAGTGTTACTATTTACAACAGATACCTGCAAAATAAAGACCTTAGACTTCGAGATCAGATTTTACTTCACAATTATGAGGATATCTTATACCTTCCTTTAATTACCGGAGTCTTTGAGTTTTTTTCGGAACCACCCTTCTTAATAAATAGCCTTCACCACAGTATGAACTTAAAGGATGCAGACAATTACAATCAACAGGAACTTACCTTTGTTGTTAAATTCAATGATTTAACATTAAAAGATCATAAGATTACCCTAAAAGGGTTGACTAAAACTATAGGGAATTTTCAAGAAATCAACATATTTGAAGAGCAGTTTAATTTTTTCTGGAGTCCTGAAAAAGAGCAGTATCATCTAGAATTATTAGTTCGTTCTGAAATACTTAGTCCCAATACCCTGATCCATTATTTTAATTACAAAAAAATTTTTACTTCCATTGAGAGTCCCTCTTCTAATTATCATGACAAAGAAAGTGATCTAGTTGACAATAATATTATTATGTCAATTGATGATGCTTTTGATTACTCCGCCGTCTTAAGAATCATACCGAAGATCCTAAAAAAATTATATAAACAGTACTTATCAAAAAAAGAATAAAGAATTCATCTCAATATAATTTTCTATAATCTGTTTTTTGCAAGTTTTAAATGTAGAAAATTGCAGCTCAAATAACTGAAACAAAAAATGTACTGAGGGTTCTACTGCCTCCAGTACATTTTTTTGCAAGGTATCATAATCCTATTGCTGTTCTTTTTCTATTTTCATGTCTGCTTTGATTTCTTTTTTCCACGTTCGATAATTATTTAATATCGGAATATAATTCAATAGTCCATTGTATTGATAGTCCAGCTCAAAGATCTCAGGTATAGCCTTATAGGATATCGATTTTTTCCCTATTCTTATCTGCTCTAGAATTATATGAATCGGAATTAGAAAATATCGATCCACTTTTTTATAATGACAGATAATAAAAGCCAGCCCCTTTTGCTTCTCATAATGAATCATGAACTCTATTTGATGCCTATGAATATTTTGTAGTGGCAGGCTAGGGTTCATGGTTTCCTTTGCATCAAAGGCAACTCCAATGCCTTGTATAAGGCCTACAAAATCTACCGTAGATTTTTTTTCGAAGTACCCTTCAGAAACACAACCTTTATTATCAATTTTTGTCACCTTTACTGAAGTAGGGACTTTTTCTATAATCCCCAAACCCTGTCTCTTATATTGTCGGTGAGTTTCTTCAAGCAAAGATTCCAAGGCATCGCCTTTTAATCCTCCGCTTCTCCAGGCAGTCATAGTAATTCCTCATTTCATCTAAATATTCAGAAAGTAAAATTTCAGTTAAATGTATATATCATTTCTGCTTTTATTATACTATACTTTATTGAGAAAAGAAAAAATCCCAGGAATTAAAATTCCTAGGACTGTTTTTATTGCTGGTGTACCCAGAGGGATTTGAACCCCCGACCTTCTGATTCGTAGTCAGACACTCTATCCAGCTGAGCTATGGGTACCTACTATTGAAGTTTCGGATA
>SLKF01000065.1 GCA_007134725.1 Clostridiales bacterium
AATGGCCAGTCGATTGAAAAATTTCATCCGTGAAGGAGAAATCATCGGCCGATTCTATGGGGATGAGATGATTTTATACCTGGAGAGCAACACCAAAAGTGCGTTTGGGAAACGATTGGAAAAATTACGGAGCCTTTATTACCATCCCATTTACTTAAAAGGGGTGCAGTACCGTTTAAAAACCAGTATCGGAATAACCTGGATTGACCATCCCACCACGGAACTGCAGGAAGAAATCAAAGAAGTGAGCGTTGCCAAACAGAAGGTGAAAAAAAGCGGAGGCAACGGATACGAGTTTTACAACAAACGGTTTAAGGAAGAAATTTTAGAAGAACAGCAAATGGAGGAAGCTTTATTTTACGGGATCGCAAAGAACGAACTGTATCTGGCCTATCAACCGATCCTCTCGGTACAGGGCAACTATGTGGTAGGACATGAGGCCCTTCTTCGCTGGAACCATCCGGACTATAAAAAAATACCCGTTCCCAAAATCATCGATCTGGCGGAAAAGAGCGGTTTGATCATCGAGATGGGAGAATGGATCTTAAAGGAAGCCTGCAAACAGAATCAGGAATGGATTGAAAAGGGGTATGGGCCTTTAATAATGGCGGTTAATTTCTCCGCCCTGCAGATGGCGGATTCCAAAATTATCGATATCATATCGGAATGTCTCGCTGAGACCGGGATGGATCCCAAACTATTGAATATTGAAATCACCGAAACCGTGGCCATGAGCCATATCGATCAGAAAGTAGAGTTGATGACCGCCCTGAAAAAAATCGGCGTAACCTTTTCCATTGACGATTTCGGTACCGGTTATTCCTCCTTATCCTATTTTACCAATTTTCCCGTGGATTTTTTAAAAATCGACCGATCCTTCATCCATAACATGCTGGTGGATGAAAATGCCTGGACTGTCACCACCACCATCATTCAAATGGCCAAAGCCCTGAACCTGAAAATCATTGCAGAGGGCGTGGAAACCAAGGAACATCTACAAGCCCTAAAAGGTCTTCGCTGCAGTCACTATCAAGGATACTTAGCATCAAGAGCCGCAGGGGCCAACCAATGCGAAGAAACAATGAAACGACACGGCTGCGGATCCATACAGGATGAGAAAAGGACAGAGGCGGACAGAGGGACGGAGTAATTGTCCGCCTCTTCTTCCTCCCCTTGGCAAAGGGGGAGGAGGTTCTATATAAGGGAAGAGGAAAGATACAAGGGGAATGATGCAAAGAGACAGGGGACAGAGGGACGGAGCGGACAGTTACTCCGTCCCTCTGTCCCTTTCTCTTGACAAAGAAAGCGGATTTCGCTATAATAAATATGTTGATAAATAAAAATTTAACAAACAGAGGATCTAAAATATAAGCTTAACATAAGGAGGGATTGCCTGATGAAACGACTAACCGCAGCCTGGGTAATGTTTTTCGCCGTGGTGTTTTTCACTGCAGCGGTATAAAATTAAAGAATTGCTTCGGAAGGATAGCCGGAGCTAGGATACAAAACCATTTTTCTAATAGAAAGGTGGTTTTTTGTTTTATGGTTTTATAAACCGCGAACTTCGGGTATAGTAAATGAAGAGCATGAAATTATAAAAGTATGGTAGTTAAATTTTCCTGTGGACGTGAAATTTTATTAGAGGAGGATATACAATGGAAGCTTTGGATTTTATTTATAAAAGACACAGCGTACGAAAGTTTAAAGAGGGAGATGTCCCCAATGAGGATATTCGGAAGATCATCAATGCGGCAACCTACGCCCCTTCCGGTAAGAACCGTCAAAATTGGCATTTTGTTGTGGTGAAGAATCGGGATCTTATTGAGAAGATGAGTAAAGCCATTGAAGAGAAAGGGAAAAAAATGGTAGAGGGACTGCCGGCGGAAAAGTCCAAAGACTTTTTAAAGTATCTGCCCTTCTATTCATTTTTTGCCAAGGCCCCGGTTACGGTGCTGGTTTTTGCAGGACCTTATCCCACCACGGGGGCGGATCTGCTACGGGCAAAAAATGCCCCGGAAGAAGAAATCGCAGCCTTGGAAAAGCATAATCCCGGCATTCAAAATGTAGCCGCCGCCATGGAAAACCTGTTGCTGGCCGCCGCAAACCTGGGCTATGGTACCTGTTGGATGACGGGACCGAATTTCGCCGCCGAAGAAATCCGGGAAGTGGTGGGTTTTCACAAGGAAGGATATTATTTAGCCGCCATGACCCCATTGGGGGTACCGGAGGAAAAAGAACTTTGGTCACCGGAGCGAAAACCCTTAGAGGAAGTGCTGGATATTATGGAATAGCATGGGTTCTAACATAGAGGAGACTTACAGTTTCTGATATCGGGGGGCAATTTTCCCCTAGTAACCCCAGTGAAATGAGGAGGACGGAACATGCTTGAAAAATTTGATACCATCATTTTCGATTTTGACGGAGTGATTTTAAACTCCATGGATATTAAAGGAAACGGCTTTCGAAAAGTTCTTAGGGAATATCCCAAGGATCAGGTGGAAGCTCTTGTGAAATTTCATCATGAGAATGGAGGCCTCAGTCGCTACGTAAAAATCCGTTATTTCTTCGAGGAACTATTAGGAGAAAGGATCAGCGAGGAAGGGGTACTAAAATATGCCGAGGAATTTTCCCAACAGATGAAGGTGGAACTGGACCGAAAAGAATACTTGATTGAGGACACGGTAAACTATATTAAAGCCCATCATCAAAATTATCACCTCCATATCGCCTCGGGAGCCGATGAAAAAGAGCTGCAATACATCTGTAGCCGACTGAATCTTACAAAATACTTTAAAACCATTGAAGGCTCCCCAACTCCAAAGGAGGTATTGGTAGAGGGAATTATGAAAAGCTATCGGTATCCAAAGGAGACCACGCTACTTATCGGAGACTCGAAAAACGATTATGAAGCGGCAAAAGCCAACGATATCAGCTTCGGGGGCTACAATAATGAAGCCCTGAAGGGATATGAAGACTTCTATATCAAGCGTTTTACCCCCCTGGAGGTGGATGGGGACAGCCCGGAAAAACATAGCCGGGATGAGGATTTCAGCATTCGTCCCATTACCCTGGGGGACGAAGGGGATTTCCAGAAGTTGGTTACGGTCCTGAATGATGCCGATGATCTGGGCTACATCGTAGACTCTCAGTGGTACCGAAAGGTACTGGAAGAAGGAAAACATATTATTCTAGTAGCCCACTACTTAGGAGATCTGGTGGGGGTTTTTACCGGTATGCTCAACACCCAGGATCGTGGAGCCATGA
>SLKF01000023.1 GCA_007134725.1 Clostridiales bacterium
CTTTTATCGAAACCCTTGAAGAATCTTTGGTTTGTCACTTTGAAAACAGGCAGTTGGAAGTCTTCCTCTCCAAACGACCTCAGCTGATGCTTGCCATCATCAAAACTCTTGGTAAAAAAATCGAAGATCAACAGGAAATGCTGGAAGAACTGGCCTTTTATGATCTTCGCCATCGGGTACTCTTTTGGCTCAAAAAACTCAGTATCGAATTTGGCATTGAAGAAGGTGAATATCTGATGATTGACCTTTCCCTTAGCCATCAGGACCTGGCCAATATGGTTGGTGCTACTCGGGAAGGGGTTTCAGCCACGCTTTCAGCTTTATCGAAAGAAGGGCTGATCCTTCCCGGACGCAAACAGATTCGGCTTCATCGAAGCTTAGTGGATTAGTGAAAACATTTCTATATAAATTATTATACAGGAATATATCTAATTACTCTGTAAATTACTTTACAGAGTAATTCTTTTTTATAATAAACTTTTCAGGATAGACTCTAGTAATATCGATACCGAAGCCTCTTTCTTGTTCTAAAGTCCCTTATAAAAATACTGCCCAAAGTTACACCTAGGTTTTTTAAACAAAAAAACTTCTTTGAGTCAAAGAAGTTTTTGGTAAACACACTAATTAGTTCATTTTAATGGATTATAGCAACAAATAAGGGCCCTGAAATATCATCAGAGCCAAGTACTTGCTAATAAAAAACATTCAGCTTCAGTTAAATTACTGTATTCCATATACCTCATCAACAGACTGGACAAACATAATCCCCTTCCCAGCCTCAGCAATGCTGGATTTTTCTTTGATGGCTTTTGTCACCTTCTCCGTGATATCCCTTTTAACCAGAATCATGACGATCTCTTTTTCCGGCTCGATATCAAAAGCAAAAAGCTTGCTGGTTTCATGAATTCCCGAACCTCGGGCATTAATCACCGTAGCCCCTTTGGCTCCCGATTCATTGGCTGCGTCCACCACTTCTTTAGCATTTCCACGATCCACAATTACAAAAATCGAATGATACCTATCCATTTCCTCACCTCCACTGATGTTTTCTTCGGGCCTGACATTAGAACCGTACTTTGATCCGATAATTTGATTGACGGGAATCGAAAAAGCAATCCCGCTGTTGGGTTTATGAAACTTCAGTTTTTCCGTGACTTTCTTTAAAAACTCGGCTCCATGACTTTCCTTCCCTAAAACCAGAACAATTTCTTTTCGATAATCCGCCAGGGCTAAAAACTTTAAAATAGGATTTTGTGCGGTGCCTTTTCCCAGAATGACCGTTCCTCCGGGAATACCGCTTTCCTTAGCGATGTGAATTACTTTAGTGCCCAGTCCGTGGTGAACAATGACCACATGAAGTTTATATATTTCAGTTTGTATTGTGTTTTTCGATTCTTCAGACTCTTTCCTGTCCATCGTATTCTTCGTCTCACTAGTATCATTCATTCCATTAGGCTTTTTTAAGCTTTTATCTTTCTTTGGAATTTTATGCTTTGTCATTACCATCCACCCCCTTTTTCACGGTTTTTAATTTAAAGAATGTTCCCAGAATCTGCAGGGTGATAATAGGCATTAAGGCCACCATGGCAATCATGCCAAACCCGTCTATTAGCACATCCGCGGTGGGATGGTTGTAGGCCGCCCCGTTAATAAATGCCAGGATAAAGGTAGCCGTCATAGGCCCTGTGGCCACCCCTCCCGCATCAAAGGCGATCCCGATAAAAAGTTTTGGCGTGATAAAAGTCAGTGCCAAAGCAATCATGTAGCCGATTAATAAGTAATGCCACAGCTCTATTCCACTAACCACGATCCGAAGCAGAGATAGGGATATGGCTAGTCCTACCCCAAGGGCCAGTGCCCCAAGAACAATGTTTTTCTTTACATACCCGGAGGTGACGTCTTCAATTTGATGAGTTAAAACGTAGACCGCAGGTTCTGCTAAAATCGTGGCCACTCCGAGAATAAATCCAATCATAATTAAATAAAAGTAACTATCCAAACCGACTAGATAGGCGCCGATTTGGCTGCCTACCGCCATAAATCCCGTATTTACACCGACCAAGAACAGGCTTAACCCGATCATGGCGTAGATAAAGCCCAGAGTCATTCTTCGCAGAGCATCTTTTTTAATGGGCCAGGTGAAACGGACCAGCAAAAAGATGGCAATCAAGGGTACAAAGACAAAAAGACTTTCTAAAAATGCACCGGGGATGGCACTGATAAAAGCTCCCATTACGGAACCTTCCAGAGGGATCTCCACGATTTCCACTTCAGCAAAATCCTGAACCTCTGTAAAAAGATTGAGAATCATCACGGAGATAACCGCTCCCACAGAGACGATGGCTACCAGCCCAAAACTGTCTTTTTCTGAGGCTTTGCTATCCTTTTTCATGGCGGTAATTCCGAGAGACAGGGACAGAATAAAAGGCACCGCCAAGACCCCGGTGGTGGAGCCGGAACTGTCAAAGGCAATGGCTAGAAATTCCGGAGACGTAAAAATACCCAACAGAAAAATTACCCCGTAGGACGCCAGGAGAATAATATGTAAGGGAATATTATAAATTAATCGGAAAAATCCTAGAATCATAAAAATACCGATACCCAATGATACCACCGTTAGAATTGTAAAACTGGAAATGACTCCGGCGGTTAGGGCGTCGATCTGATTGCCGAGAATCAACAATCCGGGCTCCGCGATAGATATGATAAACCCTAAAATAAATGCAGCAACAATTACCAACCATAGTTTATTTTTCTTTGTAATCACAGAGCTAAGAAGAGACCCCAAAGGAGCAATTCCCAGATCCACTCCGATTAAAAAAAAGGTCAGTCCCAATAATATAAACACCGAACCCACCAAAAATTTTCCCATCAAATGATTATCTATAGGAACAATAGTCAGTCTAAGAATAATGACAATTAACGTAATGGGAAGTATGGCAAAGAATACTTCCTTGATTTTTTCACTGAAAATATTCACGATACCCCTCCTTGGTGCTTCACGCTTTTCTTAAATTATAGGACAGTTCACCTACTTATGCAATTGGAGTAAGCATACGATCCTTATTCCACCGGACTGCTTTTGAGTGCCCTTTCAATTGCCTTAAGGTAAGCCTTACTGGAAACCGTAGCCCGAGATACCATATCCACCGCTAAGGTTTGATCTGCTACTACGCGTTCATAGATTTTTTTTCTAGCTTCTTCATGTTTGAATCCTTTAATCAATCGAATATCGGTAATCCTTCCGTTTTCTAAGGTGACTTCCACTTCGTTGGACCATCTTCTAAAATCATGTTCTCCCACGTACACTCCATCATCTAACGCAGCAATATCAACCGTTTTTATGGTGATGGCTTTTCCTTCCTCCAGACCCCGTGTTGCGAAAAACAATCCTGATAGACCCACCAACATAAAAACTCCAACCATAACTCCTAATATCTTAAAACCTCTTTTCATTTTACTCTTCCTCTCCGATGAAATTTATTTTTAGTTTCCTGATGGATTATACGTTTCCTGATGGATTCAACATTATCTTGTTCATAGTTTATTTAATCAATTTTCTGTTATAAAGTCAATGATTAGTGATTCCATTCACAATATTTTAACAAGTCCCTTCTCCTCAAATTCCCAAATTATGATATAATACTTTTTAACAACGGTTTTTCAACCACGTCAAAGCTATAGGGAGGTTCTGTACTTGAAAAAAATCCGATTTCCACACTCTTACGTGTTGATCTTTTACGTCATAGTTATTGTGACCCTGCTTACATATATTTTACCCGCCGGCAGTTTTGAACGGGCTGTGGATACGGAAACCGGCATCACTTATGTGGTCGCGGACTCCTTTCAAAAGCTGGATCGGAACCCCGTAACTCCCTTTAGCATGTTTACCGGGATTTTGGAAGGTATGCTGGACGCCGCCGATGTCATCTTTTTTGTATTAATTGTAGGAGGTGCCTTCGGAGTCATTCATAAAACCGGAGCCCTGACCATCTTCCTGGGCCATATCGCTCGGCTGAATCAGCGACGGGGAAAAATATTAATCATTTTGATTATGATTGTTTTTTCCTTATTCGGGACTTTTTTCGGCACCGCCGAGGAGGCCCTCCCCCTCTATCCCATTTTCATATCCGTGGCGCTTGCTCTGGGTTACGACGCTTTCACAGGAGTTGCCATGATTCTTCTAGGCACCGGGGCGGGCTTTGCTGCAGGGATATTTAACCCCTTTACCACCGGAGTTGCACAAATTTTAGCGGAACTGCCACTGTTTTCCGGGTACTGGTTTCGAATTTTAGCCTATTTCCTTCTATTATTGCCCACAATATATTACGTTTTGCGCTATGTAAAAAAAATTGAACGGGACCCAAGCTCCAGTCTCACTTATGAAGGGGATCAATATCGAAATAAACAGTTGAACTTTGATAATATCCCGAAATTACAAAAAGAACATATCCGAGTCCTTCTGGTTATGGCCTTATCCATGATTTTTTTAATTTATATCATCTCCTTTTGGGAGTACTCTTCCGCAAGAATGGCTGCGGTGTTTATCATCATGGGCATTCTATCCGGAATCGCAGCAAAGCTGGATTCCTCAGTGATCGCCTCGGAATTTATAAAGGGTTCGTCAAATATTGTTTACGGGGCCCTGATCATCGGTCTGGCTAGAGGAATTTCCGTCATCATGGAAAACGGGGATATTTTAGATTCTTTAATCTATTACCTGGCTACAAGCATTGAAGGTTTTGGGACCCTAGGCGTCGGTGTGGGTATGTTCCTTGTTCAAAGCTTCATAAACATCTTTATTTCATCAGGAAGCGGTCAAGCCGCTGCCGTAATTCCCATTATGAAATCCATTGGAGATCTAACGGATCTCAGTCGTCAAACCGTGGTGCTTGCCTATCAGTTCGGAGACGGTTTTTCAAATATCATCAGTCCCACTTCCGGTTATTTTATGGCGGCCCTGGCCATTGGAAGAATCAACTGGAAAAAATGGGCAATCTGGGTGCTTCCCTTATTTCTTTATTGGTGTATTGCAGGGGTTTTTCTAATTATTTTGTCCATTCTTATACAACTAGGTCCGTACTAGTACTATAAAATTATTGGGGTGTTGATATGTCCGGAATAAATGAAAATGCCATAGATACCGAGGTTATGAAGGCCTTATCCGATGAAACCCGGGTGGATATCCTGTATATCATCGGGAATAGTGAAATCAATGTCAATGAAATAGCCAAAAACTGCAAAGTTTCACGCCCTACCATCTCGCATCATCTACAGATTATGAAGCGGGCGGGAATTTTAACGTCGAGAAAAAGCGGTAAGGAGATTTACTACTCCATTAACAAATACAAACTCACTTCCCTTGCAGAAACCATTCTTTCTTTTATTTCCTGGTAGTAATTCCCTTGCTTTGAAAGTATTGGTGTGAATAAAATATCATTTCAGAAAATTTCATAAATTAGGTTGATAAACTTCAACGGATAAAGTATAATCAGAATTAACATCGCAGTGGAGCCCATTGTGATTTTTTTAAAAAGAACGCGTCGATATACTTAAACCTATCTAATTGTTAAGGAGGTGGAGAAATTATGGAACAATGGATGACTAAAGATGAAGTGATTCAACTAGCAGAAAAGCTGGTATCCATTGAAAGTCACAAGGCTTATGCAAAACAGGAATCGGAGATTGCAGGCTTTATTCAGGAACTCTTAGAAAAAGAAGGAATTTCCACAGAGATGGAAGAGGTGGAACCTCTGAGACCCAATGTTTACGGATTTCTCTCAGGTAAGGAAGATCAGCACTATTTAATGTTTAACGGTCATACTGATACAGTGCCGGCCTTTAACATGGACTATCCCCCATTCAAACCCTTTATTAAAGACGGCAAACTATTTGGTCGGGGCTCCGTGGATATGAAAGGTGCTCTTGCCGCCATGCTTTCCGCTATGATTGCAGTTAAACGAAAAGGATCCATTTTGAAAAAAGGTGTCGTTTTCGCCGGTGTCATTGATGAAGAACAGGCCTGCAAAGGAACAGAACAGATTGTTCGAACCGGTAAGATTAAACCCAAACTTGCGGTAATCGGTGAACCCACAAATCTTGAAACCGCCATCGCCCATAAAGGGATGGAGTGGATTGAGGTGACCTTTAAAGGTCGAGCAACCCATGGAAGTCGTCCGAAAGAAGGCATCAATGCCATTTATCTGGCCAATGAATTCTTAAGCCTACTGAAAAATGAATTGGAACCCAAGATTGACCAAAAAACCTATCCCCTACTGGGTGCGGGAACCATCAATCCCGGCGTCATTAAA
Source organism: Clostridiales bacterium (assembly GCA_007134725.1). Taxonomy (GTDB): domain Bacteria; phylum Bacillota; class Clostridia; order Peptostreptococcales; family T1SED10-28; genus Isachenkonia. The sequence goes on from SLKF01000023.1 coordinate 6,312, forward strand.
GGGGGCGACGATCCTAATATTGTCCCGGATCGATGCGTAGTACAAATGGATCGTCGTTATCTTCCCAGTGAAACCGTAAAAGAAGTCTATCAGGAAATTGAAGATCTGGCCAAGAGGGTGATTGAAAAGCTTGGAGGGGATTTTTCCATTCGTCGGATGGCTGAAGAAACCGCAGCCCTTTACAACATGCCCCATAGCATAGACCCGGATCATATTCTTGTGACCGAGGCTCTACGGATTACCGAGGAGGTCACCAAGGTTAAAGGTGCGCCTGTAGCTTTCCCCGGATGGAGTGATGGTGCTCAGCTCAGCAACAACATCGGCACCGAAGCTATTGTTATAGGACCAGGAGATATTTCCCAGGCCCATTCCAACGATGAATTTTGCAGCACGGATCAAATTTGGCAGGCAACACAGATTTACTTTGAAATGATTCAGTCTCTTTGTAAGTAATCAACATTATTATTTCTAAAGTATAATTTCTAATAAAAATATGAATATGGAGGTAGCATATGGCTAAATTAAAGATTCCTCATACTTATGTATTACTTTTCATGGTAATTGTTTTTGCAGTAATTATGACTTATGTTGTTCCTGCCGGAGAATTTGAACGAACCGAGGATCCGGAAACCGGAAGAACCATCGTTGTGGTTGACAGTTTTGAATACGTGGACCAAACTCCGGTCAGTCCCTTCGGTTTATTCGAATCCATTCCTAAAGGAATGGTTCAGGCAGGACTCATCATCTTTTTCGTATTAATGATCGGTGGTGCCTTTGGAATCATCCAATCCACCGGTACCATTGACGCAGGGATCGGCACCGTGGTGAAAGCCATGGCCGGTAAAGAAAAATTAATCATCCCCATTGTCATGTTTATTTTCTCCTTAGCGGGAGCCATACTGGGAATTGCAGAAGAGGTTCTCCCCTTCTATCCCATTATGATCGCTTTGGCCCTGGCCTTAGGTTTTGACTCCATTACCGGAACCGCCATGGTACTACTTGGCGCCGGTGCCGGTTTTGCAGGAGCCTTTGCAAACCCCTTTACCATCGGGATTGCCCAAGGAATTTCCGGACTCCCTCTTTTCTCGGGATTCGCTTTTCGGATGGTCACCTATGTAATCATCCTCAGTGTCACGATTCTCTATGTTTATCGCCATGCTTCCAAGGTTCAAAAGAACCCGGAAAGCAGCCCGACCTACGAGGATGACAAAAAGCGGCAGCATAAACTGGATCTTAGTGAATTAAAGGAAATGACCGGCAAACACAAGCGGGTATTTGGAGTTCTTATTGTAGGAATCGTATTCCTTGCTCTGGGTGTAGGCCTTTGGGGCTTTTACATCAACGAGTTAACCGCCCTATTCCTGATCATCGGGATTACCGCCGGACTGGCCGGTGGCCTAAAGCCCAACCAAATTGCGGAGGAATTCATTAAAGGAGCCCAGGAACTGGTTTATGGTGCGTTAATTATTGGACTTGCAACTACCATCATGGTAGTTATGGAAGACGGAAATATTTTAGATACCACGATTTATACCTTAGCCAATCTGGTTGAAGGATTGCCTACGGTACTGAGTGGAATCGGAATGTTCTTTGTACAGACCTTAATTAACCTCTTTGTTCCCTCCGGAAGTGGACAGGCAGCAGTTTCCATGCCGATCATGGCTCCAATGGCCGATGTTGTGGGGATCACCCGACAAAGTGCGGTACTTGCATTCCAATTCGGAGACGGTTTTACCAACGTAATCTCCCCGACCTCCGGTTATTTCATGGCCGCATTGGCCATCGCCGGAATCCGTTGGGAAGTATGGGCACGATGGATGCTCCCTCTGTTCCTTATCTGGACAGCTATCGGAGCGACTTTAGTGTCAATCTCCATTCTTATTGATTACGGTCCATTCTAAAACAACTTTACAAATTGAATTAATCATAAAATATCAATCAGCATAACTACTAAAATAGCATACGCGAAATAGAAAAACACCTCCCGAACAGAGATCTTTTCTCCAGTGGAGGTGTTCTTCTGTTTGATTTCACTTTTTTCGGACGCAACCTTGGGCCTAATCAGTGATCAATCACACATCTTTGCCAATCCTTGCAACTTGTCCCCTTCTACCCGGTATACGGTCCATTCGTCCATGGGGACCGCCCCCATTTCTTTATAAAAATCAATGGATGTGGTGTTCCAATCAAGGCACCACCAATCCAAACGTCCACAGTCTCTCTCCACTGCAATTTTTCCTAAAAAGGATAAGAGGGTTTTCCCATATCCCTTTCCCCGGTACTCCGGTTTTACGAAGAGATCCTCCAAATAAAGATTCGCTTTCCCTAAAAATGTGGAATAATTATGAAAAAAGAGAGCGAAACCTGCAGGTTCTCCAAGCTCTTCTCCAATAATCACTTCCGCCTGGTTTTTGTCAAACAGCGACACTCTCAACCCTTCTTCCGTTGCCACCACTTCATCCAGCATTTTTTCATACTCCGCTAAACCCTTGATAAATTCCAGTATCACAGGCACATCATCTTTTGTGGCAAAACGTATTTCAAATCCCTCAATATTGGTTTTATGAATCTCCATCATTTCCGTCCTCCCTTCCCCGAATTAACGCAGGAATAAAGTCTTGTAGATCAAACACCATCATTCCCCGTTCATCCCGGTAAAAAATATGTTCATTTTCGTGATTGATATAAAGGTCCTCGTAGCTCCATAAGGGGGTAGTTCCGCTTTCATTACTATCGTCACTAAAATGTCTTAAAAAATTGTTCATGGAAAGTCCGCCGAAATTGTTTTCAATCAATAGATCCCTGGTTTTCCGGCTATAGTACATCCCGCCGGGAGCATCGATTAAGGATCCGTGAAGCAGACTATCCATTGAAACGCTAAAGTAATTCCCGGCCTCGCTCTCAAGGGTTTCATCGTAATATTCTATTTCTTGAGCATAGCCTTCACTTATGAGTTCTTCAATGGAGCTCACTTCCATCAATTCCTCTATTTCCTGTAAGGCATCGTAAGATATGTCCAGCAGGTGTAGATGCTTTTGTCTTGAGTCCTGTTCCTGGAGTTCTTTTGCAAGGATAAACAAATCATTCTCTTTTGAATAGCTCAGGGCAATTCTTCCCTGATCTATGGAATGGTTCACTTCTAAAACCGGTTCCAGAATGCCTTCCTTATCCCTTACAATCATACTTTTATCTCTCAGAATACTTCCATCGGAAAGGCCAAGGATTTCCAGGAAATAATAGCCCTGTTTCATTGGATAAAAGCGAAAAGTCTCTTCGTACACACCGCCATATTCATGCATTTCATAAGTGGGGTCCAACGCTTTCGTTAACCCTGACATTTGAAACGATCCCTCTTCTAAATCCAGCTCCCATAGGTTTCCTTCTTCGGTAACAATCAGTAATCGATCTCCATCAATAGATTCCACCTGATCGATCCGGACTCCCTGTAACGCTTCTGGAATTTGATCCCGGTCTTTCATAGCTTCATTTTGAAAGTTATAGATCCCTAAAGAAGATTCCGGTGTGACTCCGTCTTCCAACATGGTCATAGTAGGGTATACCAGCATTAGTCCATGCTGGCGACTTAAAAAATATCCGCCGCTCATGTTTTCTTCAAAAAATATTACTTCTTCCGGGGTATTTTGACTGTGATTTTCTATCTTCACGGCGAAGTTTCGATACATTTCATCGTCTTCATGGGTTTTAACGGTATAAACCATTTCATTATATAGTACAACATCTTCAGTGTAATTAATGAATTCCGGCTCCATCTCCGGGGTTATAGCTGGGTGAAGGATAAACCCATCAGTTCCTTTTTCCACGATCCAGATTTTTTCCTCAATAGATTTATCTGTAATAACATAATAAGTCCCGTGGTTATCAATCTGATAGTCTCGGTATTCTTCTATCTCGGGAAATAAAATCACCGGATATTCATCCACTAAAATCACTTCATCCTTCAGGGTTCCGGTTTCAAAATCATAGGTTTGAAAAATCAGTTCCTGGTTTTCGGAGAATACAATAGCAATTTCATCAGAATGAGCTGCCACACTTAAGGGATTTTTATCATTAAATTCATTTATCCAGCGAGGTTCCGCCCTCTCCAGTAGATGATCAATCTGGGTGCTTAGGTAATAGCGTTTAAGAGACTCGAAATTTAACCGGTCGATTCGAAAAACCCCTTCGGTATCAACAAATTCTAACATAAGATCTTCCGGGTTGAGACCGCGGTATCGAAGTTCATAACCGAAGTGATCATCCGTCGGTCTCTGATATTCTCTAAACTCCACGGTGTGCACCGCCGCATTTCTCTTTGCCTTCTCTTCGATTTCCTCAAGCACTACATTCATTAACTCTTCCCGGTTGTTAATCTCTCCCCGATGACTCCGGTAGGTTTTCTCGACGGTTAAATAATCCAGCTCTTCGTCTCTGTAAAAACCATTAAATGACATGGTTAGTTGGTAAATATATCCATCGGAACTCTTGTGATAATTAAAATCGAAATCATGAAAGAAACCATCCTCTTCTAAGGTTTCCACCACTTCCTTTGCCAAGGACCCCTCGGGAAGCTCATCGGTGCTGACGGTAAAACCCATGTACTCCGTCATTCGTTGTAGATCTTCTGAAATATAGGTTGTAGGGTTTCTTGGAATGACAAAAAAGAAAGCCTCGGGATTTTGTGTTTGCCAGGTTCCTCTACCCTGCTTTACGATCCGAATTTCCTCAGGAAGGACCATGCTCTCTCTTTCGGCACTTTCCAAAGCATCTTTATATATTCGATTTACAGCCCTTTCAATGGAATTCTCTTCCCAAACCTCTTGCCAGATCACCTCTTCGTACAAATGGTCATAGATATCCGAAAGCCTTGGCCATGATAATATCACTTCATAGGATATTTCATCCCTTCCACTGTTTACTTCTATTAGCTCTTGAATCTCTATAAGCTCCACAAGATCCGCATCGTATTCCGCGGCCATTTTTTCTTTTGCTTCCTCAAAAGCACTTTCTATGGCTTCATTTTTTGCCGCAGCATCTCCTGTCCGACTGATGTATATACTCCCTATTACTGCTGCGATCAGCAACACAGCCACAACCCCTAAAAACCATTTAACTTCTTTATTGTTATCTTTCATAAAATCCCCCTTCTGCCTCGTTATCAAATGTTTTTATGTATAATACCTAAGCGATAATCTTTTATCTATAATACCACAGAGAGGTTGCAGTTTCAAAATATTCCTTCGTCATGATTCCCCATTATTCCTTGGTTCCTGTATAAATAAAGCCCTGATCATTCATTTTAATGGCACCGTCTTCATCTACTCCGATCACATTACCGCAGGGACAGCCATACTCCTCTCCCACTTTTTCTATTTTATAACTTTTTTTGATGCGATTTTTGTGGCATTTTAACACTTTACCCTTTCCAATTTTTCGGTACTTGAAAAGTTTGGTTTTGCATTTGCCACATTTGATTGTAAGCATCGATAACACTCCTTATGTATATTACTTTAGTACTTAATGAACTTCTTTGCAATCTCATTGAAACATTTTTCTTTTGAATCTCGTCTTATGGGTATAGGATTATTAAAGATCCTATCTTTATCGCCGTAAGTTTGCAGCTTAATCTCGAAAAATTGAGGAAAGGAGAGTATTGATGCTTAATCGACGAAAACTAACTCTACTATCTGCAAGTTTATTACTTTTGGTATTTACCACTTCCTGTGGGACATCCCTTGACCCCACTGTTCGATCCCAGGAAGGCTATATTGTAGATATGACCGAAGAACGAATTTACGTTATCAGCCACATTGAACGGGAGGATATCCATGAGCTAACCGAAGAGGAGCTTTTGGAAAAAAGTGTTGAAGGCTCTGATAACCGAGACCTTATAGCGGTATGGTATAACGTAAGCAGTGTGGATGACTACCAAGTTGGGCAATACGTGGAGGTTCGCTCCCGACAAGTTTTAGATAGCTTTCCCCAACAAGCGGATGCTGAAGGTATTACCGTATTAGAAGAACCGTAAATAGCAGTCCAAAAACTCCGATGCATAACCGCCGACGGATTTATAAGAATCCAGGGCGGTTATGCATCGGTAACATTCTCAGGATTAAGGCATACCA
>SLKF01000301.1 GCA_007134725.1 Clostridiales bacterium
GTCAGCATCAGTTTTGAACAAACCTATTCCGTAATCGATGGGGACAGCGCTTCCAGTACGGAACTGTATGCGATTTTATCCAGTATTGCGGATATAAAATTGAAACAGGGAATCGCGGTAACCGGATCCGTAAATCAAAAAGGAGAAATTCAACCCATCGGCGGCGTGAATGAAAAGATCGAAGGTTTTTATGATGTATGCAAAAGTAAAGGGTTAACCGGAGAGCAAGGGGTTATGATTCCTGAGAAAAACGTAAGAAACCTGATGCTTAAAGAAGAAGTAATCGAAGCGGTAAAGGAAGGAAAATTCCATATTTACGCGATTAATCATGTGGATGAAGGGATCGAAATTCTTACAGGGATGTCCGCAGGAAAGTGTGATCCGGAAGGGCACTATCCCGAAGGAACCATTTACAGAAAAGTAGCGGAAAAACTGCGAAGGGTTCATGAAGAAGGGAAAAATGACAACTAAAAGTAAAAGAATCCAAAATAAGTATAGAGAAGAAACCGAATAAGCAAAATAAAGCCGAAGCCTTGGATGAGCCTTAGTGAATGTATAAGAGCACGGGAAAAGAGAAATCTTTTTCCGTGCTCTTTCTTACATTATTTCTAAATCATTCTAAGGTTTTTAAGTTATGAGGAATTAACGGTGTTTTTTGCATTCGATGATCCGGCTCTCGGTAACAATCATATCAACGGGAATATCATAATGATCAATGGGAAGGGAATCCACAATTTGAAAGTCCAGGGCTAAGGCGATGGTGGCAGGATTTTGCTCTAAGGTTGGGAGAAATCGGTCATAGTAGCCCCCGCCATAGCCAATGCGATAGCCGCTCTTTGTGAATGCCAACCCGGGAACGATGATCAGATCAATGATTTTAGGATCCTTTGGCCGAAAGGCAAAGGCTTTGGGTTCCAAAACGCCGAAATGACCGACCTCCAGGTCTTTTTCCAAATCCAAAAGTTCGGAGATGATAATCCGTTTTTCCTTGGGCTTGGTGACGGGTATGAAAACCTGACGATTTTTTTTAAGAAAATCTTCAATTAATAAAGTGGTGTGAATTTCCTCTTGAAAAGGAACATAAGTCATCAAATTTGTTGCGTTTTTATAGGTCTCCAATCCCTGTAATTGTTGAAAAATTTGTAAGCTCTTTTCCTTTAGATCCTTGATGGATAGGGATTTTCGTTGTTGGATCATTTTTTGGCGTATTTCTTTTTTAAGTAATCGCATTTTAAACTCCTCCTTTGGTCTTATTTTACAGTTTAACGGATAATTAATGTCAATTCAATTGGAATTTATAAAAAAAGGCTGTTATAATAAATAAGAACCTTATGTCAATCAACAAATAAAATTTTATTAATTTTACAAAAAAGAAGGAAATAGTCGGTTTTTGTCGAATAACTATATAATTAGGAGATGATTCAGATTGATCGAATTTCAAAATGTCGGGAAAACCTATCGACAGCAAGTCGTAGCATTAGAAGATGTTAACATAAAGATTGAAAAAGGAGAGTTTGTATTTATCGTAGGTCCCAGCGGAGCTGGTAAATCTACTTTTATAAAATTACTGCTTCATGAGGAAAGAGTAACTTCGGGAAAAATCATGCTAAATGATGAAGATATCACAAGTATATCCAACCGTAATATTCCCATATTACGAAGAAGTATCGGTGTGATTTTTCAGGATTTCCGATTGTTGCCTAATAAAACCGTATACGAAAATGTAGCCTTTGCCATGGAAATTGTAGAAGCAAAAAGCAGGGATATCCGGAGACAGGTTCCCATGGTTTTAGGGTTGGTGGGATTAAGCGATAAAGCGAAAAAATATCCTAATGAACTTTCCGGAGGAGAAATGCAAAGAGTCTCTATCGCAAGAAGTATTATTAACAATCCAAGTATTGTCATTGCCGATGAACCCACGGGGAACCTTGACCCCGATACCGCTTGGGAAATTATGCGGGTACTGCGCCATATCAATCAGCGGGGGACCACGATCATCATGGCCACCCACGCAAAGGATATTGTGAATGTGATGGAGCAGCGGGTAATAGCCATAGAAAAGGGCTCAGTGATTCGGGACGATAAGAAAGGAGCATATGGCTATGAAGATTAAAACCATAGGATATATGGTGAAACAAGGATTTATCGGACTTTGGAGGAATCGTGGAATGTCTATTGCTTCCATTGGTTCTGTAACCGCATCATTATTGGTTTTAGGTGTAATCATCACCTTGGTAATCAATATGAACAATATCGCTTTAATGGGACAAAGCCAGTTTGATAACATTCAGGTCTATCTGGAAGAGGAACTGGAAAATGAAAAAATTGACAGCATCGGAACAGAGCTTGAAAGTATTGAAGGGGTCGCCAGTGTGGAATACGAGTCTCAGGAGGATGCCTTAGAAAAAATGAAAGAAAGTTGGGGGGAACAGGGATATTTACTGGAAACCTTAGAAAACAACCCGCTACCCAACTCCTATATTGTGTACTTTCAAGAACTGGAGGCTTCTGAAGCGGTGGTACGAAACATCCAAGGAATTTCCGGTGTGGATGAGGTAAGATATTATCAGGATGTCATCGATAATCTTGTAAATATTGCGGATTTTGTTCAACTGGCAGGTCTGTTTTTAATTGCAATTTTAGGATTGATTGCGGTATTTATTATTTCCAATACCATAAAGATCACCTTAAATGCAAGACGGCAGGAAATTACCATTATGAAATATGTAGGAGCTACCAATTGGTTTATCAGATGGCCCTTTGTCATTGAAGGCATGTTTTTAGGACTGATTGGATCCTTGATCGCCCTAGTCGTGGTTTACTTTGGATATGAGTATGTTTACAACTTAGTGTACGCTCGATTCTATGCCTTATTTGCCGAATATATTGTGTCGGCGGATGCCATGCTACAGCAGATTGCTTTGATGTTTATTGTGCTGGGAATCGGAGTTGGAATACTGGGGAGTTTGATCTCCATGCGAAAACACTTGAACGTATAATCACAAATTGAAAGGATGGGTGCCTAGTGAAAAAAGCTGGTAAATTTCTAACTGTCATTGCAATGTTTTTACTGATCACTTCAAGCATTTACGTATTTGCCAATGAAATTGATGAGAAAAAAAATAGTTTAAAGGAAGCGGAAGAACAACAAAAAGCAGTGGAAAGTCAACTTCAAAACAAACAACTGGAAGAAGCGGAGATTATTGAAAAGATCGAAGCCCTGGAAATGGATATTATCGAGA
>SLKF01000261.1 GCA_007134725.1 Clostridiales bacterium
AAAGGTGTGAATTGATGCAAAGTTAAATAGTTCTTCTTGACCATCATCAGGACCTTCTTTGATTTGTACAATTTGTTTTTTGGGGTCGTAGGTTCCCCATAACTGGGTGTTTTCTTTGACCAGTAATGTTTCCACCCGCTGATTATACGCACCGTTGACTATTTCTTCGACGTCATGGGACGCTTTTCCTGATCCGATCAGCTGATGATATTTATCCAAAGCCTCATGTTCCTCTTTTTCTAAGTGAGGTTTTATTATTTCCCAGCCTTCTTTTTGCAATTCCGCTTCTTTTTTATTATCAGGATTCCCCACAATGCCTTCTTCCATCAACTGGGGGTATTTGTTATTTTCTTTAAAAATCGGGTGTAAAAAATCCACCGCCGCCAACATCATGGGGATCGACTTATCCTCCAAGGCTTTGTAAAGGCTTTGACTTACCACTTGAAAATATTTTGCGATGTCTACCTTTTCATCTTCCATACCGTATCCATGACCATGAAATACTGCGGCACCGGTTCCGGTTCTTGCGCCGTGCTGTAACGTTGTCGTTGGGGTATCATATTGCAAGGCTTCCGTAAAGTTTTTCGGAACACCTTCCAATTTAACTTCCGAAACATCATCCCTTGTACAATGGAGCAGTCGAACATCATTTTGACTGATGGCTAAAATATAAAACTGTCCATTTCGTTGAAATATCGGAAATAAAGGTTTAATGAAAAAGTTATCTTTTACCATTACGGTATCTTCAAACTCTACGGGCATATTGTAATGAAACATCCCATCCTCCGTGGCAAAAATTGCGAAACCTCGATCCAGTGTATTCCAAAATTTTGTATAGTCTACCAGCTCTTCCATAGGAGCTGTGAATTTTTTGATTTCTGTCTCTTTTAATCCCTGTTTTTCCAACTGATTTGCGCCTTCTTTAATAAGGTTTTTAAACCGGATCTTTCCTTGTTGGGGGTTTCCTTCCTTTACCCCGGTAGATAAAAAAATCGACAGGTTTACTTTTTTCCTATTTCCTAATAGCTTATCCAACTCATTTCTTGTAAACACTATGATTCCTCCTCTTTTATTTATTAAAATACCCTTATGGTATAGTTATAAACAATGGGTAACCTTTTCTTTTACCACAGAGTACTTTTTACTGGGTCTTTTTTTTATTATACCCTGTTTCTAGAAGCAATACTCATTTCACCAAAGATATCTCTTGATTCAAAGATTTTTCACTTAATTTTCTTACTATTTAACTATGAAACAAATATGAAAACATGCTATAATAAAAATATAGAATAGAAAACATTCAGAAAGGTGATGTGATATGAAAATTGTAACCGATAGCTCTTGTGATTTACCAAAAAGCTTTATAGAAAAGTACAACATTGATGTGATCCCATTGAAAATTGAAATCGACGGTAAGGATTACACCGACGGAGTCGACTTAAGCCATGAGGACTTTTTTATGAAAATGAAAAATTCCCCTACGCTGCCGAAAACCTCTCAACCTTCACCGCAATCCTTTTTTGATTCCTTCAAAAATGGGGTGGAGGATTACAAGGAAGTCTTAAGCATCCATCTATCCTCTAAGCTCAGTGCCACCTTCGATGCGGCAAATGTGGCAAAGGAAAAAGTCCAAGGAGATATCGAAATTTTTGATACCTTAAGCGGATCCATTGGGGTAGGATTACAGGTTTTAAAAGCTTGTGAATTGGTAAAAGAGGGGGTCTCCAAGTCCATCCTCTTAGAAAACCTTCGAGAGTACCGGGATCAAATGAATGTAGTGGTATACTTAGAAACCTTGGAAAATGCCGTTAAAGGTGGACGGGTCAGCAAACCAAAGGAATTTGTTGCCAATCTTTTTAACCTTAAGCCCATCGTTCATGTGGATGATGGCCATGTAAAAATTCTTAAAACCCTACGGGGAAAAAAACGGGGCGTTCGAACCTTAATTGAGGAAATGGAAAAGAAAAACATCGACTTTAAGGACCGAATCGTAGGAATTACCCATTGCGATTGTTTGGATGACGCCTTAGCCCTAAAGGATGAAATCGTAGAAAAGTTTAGTCCAAAGGAAATCCTGTTAACCACCATGGGCCCAGTAATCGGTACCCATGCCGGTCCCGGTGGCTTGTTGGTTTGTTTCTAAACCTTCCTTTCCGGAAAAATCTTAAATAATGATCTTAAATCTTGACAGGATACAACTAGAATACGAAGCATTTTCCTTTGATTTGAATAGATCCTTAAATAAAAAAAGCACTGCCGGGGAATAACTCCCGGCAATGCTTTTTTGTTTTTTCAACGCTTTATTGTCCCTCTGATCCCAGTTCTTTTTTTATCCCTTAGTCCCTGCGATATAAAAATTCCGGTATGTCAAACTCCTTAGGAGCTTCCGTTTCTCTTTTTTTCTCTTTTCCTTCATCTTTTGTGGTCTTCGTTTCTGAAGATGCTTCGTCTTCTTCAAATCCGGTAGCGATAATCGTCACTTTGATTTTATCCCCGATGGTTTCATCAATGACCGAACCGAAAATAATGTTTGCCTCAGGATCCGCTTTATCGGTGATGATTTCTGCAGCTTCATTAATTTCGAAAAGATTCATATCCGCATTCCCTGTAATATTTAACAAAACTCCCTTTGCCCCTTTAATAGAGGTGGACAGCAAAGGACTGTCAATTGCTTTGTTTACCGCTTTAACCGCTTTGTTTTCGCCTTCAGCAACACCGACACCCATATGAGCTACCCCTTGGGCGCGCATTACAGTGCTGACATCTGCAAAGTCCAGATTCACAAGACCCGGAATGGTAATTAAATCTGAAATCCCCTGAACTCCTTGTCGAAGGACATTATCCGCCAGCTTAAAAGCCTCCAGCATACTGGTGTTACTCTCCGCAATTTCCAACAGTTTATCATTTGGAACCATTACCAGGGTATCCACATGCTTTTTCAACTCTTCCACTCCGGCTTTCGCTGCCATGGCTCGTCTTTTTCCTTCAAATCTGAATGGCTCGGTTACCACACCTACGGTGAGAATTCCTAACCGTTTGGCTACTTCTGCAATCACCGGTGCCGAACCGGTACCGGTTCCGCCACCCATTCCTGCAGTAATAAAGACCATGTCCGCCCCTTGTAATAAGGCTTCGATTTCTGCTTCACTCTCATTGGCTGCTTTTTTCCCGATTTCCGGATTGGCCCCCGCTCCTAATCCCTTAGTGATTTTGCTTCCGATTTG
>SLKF01000285.1 GCA_007134725.1 Clostridiales bacterium
AAACTTCGATCCGTGTTACAGAATGGTGAAACAAAATTCTAAACCGTAATCCTAATCTTTAAAAACTTACTGCGGTAAAGCAAAAGCGGTAAAGCAAAAGCGACTTACAAATGAAGAAGGTTGTTAAAGGAGAAAGGGCTCTTCCCCCTCTCCTTAAATAGAGTATAGCAAATTTTCAGATATTAAGCAAGGGCTTTTCCATCTTTTTTTTGCTATTTTACTAAAATACATCCTTAGACCTAAGAAGCTATCTGATAAAAGACTTTTTCTTAGCTACATTGAACTAAGCAAGCTTACTCTGCTTTTGCTTCTTCCAGTGCATTGTCAACGGCTTCGATTACCGCATTACTACTTGCGGTTGCTCCACTTACAGCCTCCACACCTTCTGTACTTTGGTTCTCGATGATTTGACTGATCACATCGTCAAAAGCTCCGTCTCCCAAACCTTCGGTTTCATTATGGGAAACCACTTCAATTCCTGTGATTTCATCGTCAGCGATGGTTACTTCTACTTCAAGTTCTCCACCATAACCCTCAGCGGTACCGGTATGGGTTCCGTCAGTATACATTCCGCTGGCGTCTCCTTCAGCTTCATCACCACAAGCTACAAAGGCCAACATTCCCACCAACAATACTGCAATTAATACTAATTTTTTTCTGTTCATTTTTAAATTTCCTCCTTTAATTATCGATCCTTCCAGCATTTTCTTACCTTTCTGAACATCATATTACATACCCGAATTTCATTAGATTAAACAACAATCAATCTCTTTTAGTAAGGCTTATCATTCGAGTAATCCTCTTTAGATTATAACACAAAACATCCTAATTATCACTAACTCTCCATACCTATGCTGCTCGACAACGGAAAACAAAGGATTTATCCCACGAATGATGTTCCGGGTGTTTTCTCTTAGTCAATAAATAAAGATTGGCAAGGGTCCATTTCTCCCGCTACCAATCTTTATTATAAGGGATGATATAAACATCGCTCTCCCTTTTGTGCTGTGGTTACATCATGGGCATGCCGCCCATTCCGCCGCCCATGCCGCCACCGGCAGGAGCGTCGTTGTCGCTTTCAATTTCAGCTACTGCAGCCTCTGTGGTAAGAAGCATTGCAGAGATTGATGCTGCGTTTTGCAGTGCGGATCGGGTAACTTTCGTTGGATCCACAATTCCTGCGTCAATCATATTGGTATAGGTTTCGTTTAATGCGTCAAATCCGATACCGAGTTCCGAGTGCATAACTTTATTAACGATTACGGAACCTTCAAGGCCAGCGTTCTCAGCAATTTGTCGTAATGGTTCTTCCAAGGCTCTACGAATGATTTTCACACCGGTTCGCTCGTCCCCTTCGGTTTCTTTAATTAACTTGTCAATGGCAGGGATGATGTTTACAAGAGCCACGCCTCCACCGGATACGATTCCTTCTTCAACCGCTGCCCGGGTAGCATTTAAGGCGTCTTCAATTCGAAGCTTGCGCTCTTTTAATTCTGTTTCCGTTGCGGCTCCTACTTCAATTACCGCCACACCTCCGGAGATTTTTGCCAATCGTTCCTGAAGCTTTTCTTTATCAAAGTCGGAGTCCGTTTCCTCAATTTGTTTTTTCAGTTGATTAACACGATCCGCAATTACTTTTTCGTCTCCTTGGCCTTCCACGATGGTGGTGTTTTCTTTACCCACTTTAATGGTTCTTGCTCGACCAAGCATATCCACGGTGGCTTCTTTTAATTCATATCCCAGTTCTTCTGAGATTACGGTACCACCGGTTAAGGTTGCAATGTCTTCCAACATGGCTTTTCTTCGATCTCCGAATCCTGGAGCTTTTACCGCCACGCATTCAAAGGTTCCTCGAATTTTATTTACTACCAAGGTCGCTAAGGCTTCCCCTTCAATGTCTTCTGCAACAATTAACAGTTTTCTTCCCTGTTGTACGATCTCTTCGAGTAAGGGAAGGATTTCCTGTACGTTGTTGATTTTTTTATCGGTAATTAAAATGTAGGCGTCGTTGTAAACCGCTTCCATTTTTTCCGTGTCCGTCACCATATAAGGAGATAAGTATCCCCGGTCAAATTCCATACCTTCTACTACGGATAAGTTTGTACCCATAGATTTGGATTCTTCCACGGTGATAACGCCGTCTTTTCCTACCTTTTCCATGGCGTCGGCAATTAATGCACCGATTTCATCATCCGCAGCAGAAATGGCTCCTACCTGTGCAGTTGCTTCTTTGGAGTCGATAGGCTTTGAAATCTTTTGAAGTTCATCCACGGCCAGTTCCACGGCTTTGTAGATTCCTTTTTTAATGATCATCGGATTGGCTCCTGCGGCCACGTTCTTTAGCCCTTCCCGAATAATTGCCTGGGCAATTAATGTTGCGGTGGTTGTACCGTCTCCGGCAACGTCATTGGTCTTTGTGGCAACTTCCTTAACCAACTGAGCCCCCATGTTTTCATAGACATCTTCCAATTCAATTTCCCGTGCTATGGTTACTCCGTCATTGGTAATTAACGGGGAACCAAACTTTTTATCTAAAACTACGTTTCTTCCTTTGGGTCCTAAGGTCACCTTCAGGGTATCCGCCAGTTTGTTTACACCTCGTTCTAATGCTCGTCTGGACTCTTCTCGAAACTTAATTTCCTTGGCCATAACTAAAACCTCCTTTAATAATGGTTGATTATTCTACGATCGCTAAGATTTCACTCTGCTTTAAAATGGTGTACTCTACACCGTCAAATTTCACTTCGGTTCCCGCATACTTTGAGAAAATTACCCGGTCCCCTTTTTTTACTTCCATGGTTATTTCTTTTCCTTCAACGATTCCTCCGGGGCCTACTTCCAATACCTCGGCCATCTGTGGCTGTTCCTTGGCACTGCCGGGCAGTACGATTCCACTTTTGGTTTTTTCTTCGGGTTCAACCTTCTTGATTACCACTCGGTCACCTAATGGCTTGATCTTCATTGATAAAAACCTCCTCTTTATATGCTTTTTGATTTTTTTATGATTTGTTAGCACTCACTTATAACGAGTGCTAATTACAAGTACCATAGTATCTAAAAGAACCTTCGGGTTCAACTGTGATTTAAGCTGATTTTGCAGAAAATACTCGTAATTTCTTTATTTATCTTGTTCTTACTCTTTTTTTCATGGAATTGCTTTTAAAAGGTTATTTTCTAATAATTCCGACTGAATTTTATTAAAATGATCCGCCCCGCA
>SLKF01000088.1 GCA_007134725.1 Clostridiales bacterium
AAGGTCATCGGTCCAAGTTTCTCACTCATACCGTATTTTGTAACCATGGCTTTGGCCACCTGAGAAACTCTTTGCAAGTCGTTTTGGGCTCCGGTACTGATATCGTCCAGTTTCAATTTCTCCGCTACCCGTCCACCCAGCAGGTGAATTAAGTGTTCTTCCATTTCTGTCTTTGTATTATAGGATTTATCCCCTTCCGGTAAGATCATTGTGAATCCTCCGGCTCTCCCTCTAGGGACAATGGTAATTTGATGTACCGGATCGGAACTTGGCAGGCATCTTGCGGCAACCGCATGCCCTGCCTCGTGATAGGCGGTAATTCTTCGTTCTTTTTCACTGATTACCCGGCTTTTCTTCTCGATTCCTGCGATCACTTTGGTAATCGCTTCCTCGATGGTGGCCATATTAATTCTTGAAGCCCGCCGTCTAGCGGTCAGTAATGCGGCTTCATTCATTAAGTTTTCTAAATCTGCCGGGGTGAATCCCGGGGTTCTTCGAGCAAGCACCTTGATGTTTACGTCATCATCCAAGGGCTTCCCTTTGGAATGAATGCTAATGATGGCTTCCCGACCTTTAATGTCCGGAAGACCCACTTCAATTTTTCGGTCAAAGCGACCGGGTCGAAGCAGTGCCGGGTCCAAAATATCCGGTCTGTTGGTGGCCGCTACGATAATGATTCCTTCATTAATTCCAAAACCATCCATCTCTACAAGGAGTTGATTCAGGGTTTGTTCCCGTTCATCATGCCCTCCGCCGAGACCGGCTCCCCTTTTACGACCTACTGCATCTATTTCATCGATAAAGACGATACAAGGAGAATTTTTCTTTGCCTGTTCAAACAAGTCTCTTACACGGGATGCTCCTACTCCTACAAACATCTCTACAAAGTCCGAACCACTGATGCTGTAAAAGGGAACGCCCGCTTCACCGGCTACGGCCTTGGTTATATAGGTTTTTCCTGTACCGGGTGGGCCGATCATGAGTACCCCTTTGGGGATTCTGGCTCCCAGTTCAATAAACCGTTTCGGCGATTTCAGGAAATCCACCAGTTCTGATAGTTCTTCCTTTTCTTCGTCCATACCTTCCACATCATCAAAGGTAACCTTGGGTCGATCTTCTTCTTTTTGTAATTTTGCTTTGCTTTTCCCAAAGTTCATGACTTTACTGCCGCCGCCTTGAGACTGTTGCATAAAAACAAACCAGAAAACCACAAATACCAAAATGATCAATATGGTCGGCAGCATACTTATAAACCATGGGGTTTCCGCTGGGGGTTCTCCTCCTATGGTTAAATCGGTTTCATCCATTTTCTCCGTTAAAATTTGAGTAAACCGGGCATCATCAAAGACATCCGGAATATAAGAGCTAAACTCCTCTTCCTCTCCATTTACTAAACGGACTCCATCTACCGTGCGTTCCTGGGTATTTATCGAAACCACACGATCGTTCATTAAATCCTGGTATAGTTCTGAAAACTCTATATCTTCGATCTCTTGCGCTTCCATTCCCCATCTTTGTACAATCAACAGCAGTACAATGAATATTAAGATGTAAAAACTAGCACCACGGAAAAATTTCCTCAACAAAAGTCCTCCTCTCATTCTCCTGTTCATTTAAACACTTTAAATATTTTAACACATGCTTTTTTAAAAAACAACCAGAAGCCTTGATTTGCTACGAAAATGCTCTTATTTTAACAACTTGATGGAAAGAATTTGCTGAGTCCTATCCGTAATTTTATACTTGTCGCTAATTCGATATCCCACGACCCAGACAATCTCTTTGCCGTCACAGATCAAGGGAATCAAATCTCTTTCCCGTCGTTCTATTTTGCAATCAATGAAAAAGTCCTTCAGCTTTTTTTTGCCGGAAAGCCCCAGGGGCCAAAAGCGATCCCCGTCTCTTCGATTTCTTACGAAAATGCTTTCCTGGAATTTCTCATAATCAAAATGCTTTTCAAACTTATCTTTGCTTACTTTCGAACCGTCCTCCTTGGAAAACACCCTTAGCTCAAAGCTGGCTTTTAAGGCATGCACATAGGTGATATCATTCATTGTCAGTTTTTCCTTGAAAGACTCTACTTCTTCTTCCCTTTCTTTGGAAAAAATCAGCTTGTCATAACTGATGGCCGCCTCTAAGTTCATGGGTAAGTGAATGGTTTTTCCTGTCTGTTTCTTTTCCAGCAGCTCCAAAAGGTTTTGCACCTGCTGATAAGTGAGGAGTTCTCCTTTGCCCATCAGCTCTTCCCCTGCCCGTCTAAGCATTCGCGCTTTCATAGCGGGATGTTGTTTTTCCAGAACCGGGATGAAAAAAGAAAGCTGATCTTTTTTCTCAAAGTGCACCAAATTTTTATACATGGTTTCTGCCTCTTGTTCAATGTAGTCATAATCTTCCTTCAAAATGTTGGCGGTTTTCACTAAGCTTTCCAAGACCGATGGGTTGTAGTTCTCTTCCAAATAAGGGATGAGTTCTCGTCGGATTTTATTTCGATGATAAATACTGGTTAGGTTCGTTTGATCAATGCGGGGCATCAAATTGTGATTGATGCAGTATTTTTCAATTTCTTCCCGATGAACATCCAAGAGAGGACGAATCACCGCTTGCCGTTGATATTGAATGGCTGTAAGTCCTTGCATTCCCGTCCCTCTTAAAAGACGCATCAACACGGTTTCACCCTGATCATTCTTATTATGGGCCACGGCAATTTTATTGGCTTCTACTTTCTTTAATACTTCATCAAAAAACTCGTAGCGAAGAATTCGACCGGCCTGTTCCGAGGTCAGCTGATTCTTCTTGCCATAGGCTTCCACATCGACGCTTTTGATAAAACAGATAATGTTTAAATCTTCGCAAAGATTCAGTACATACTGGGCATCCATTTGGGCTTCAATCCCACGAATATTGTGATTCAGGTGAGCTCCGTATAGTTCGATCCCCAGGCGGTCCTTTACTCTATGAAGCAGGTGAATTAAGGTTACGGAATCCGGTCCGCCGGAAATCGCCACCACAATTTTGTCACCGACTTGTATCAACTGATGTTCATCAACCGTACTTAATAATTGCTTTACGATTATTTCCTCAGTTTCTTCTTTGTTTTGCATGAAATCTCCTCACTTTGCTAAATATCCTTCCCATTATGATAACATAAGATTCACTTATAACCTATTAGATATTTTCATCCAAAAAATCCATGGCTATTTTAGCATAGAGGGCGGATATTTTTCCTAATTGGGCTTCATCAATATCAAAATGGGGATTATGCAGATTATAAACCAAACCTTTCTCCCCATCATAATTCCCGATTCTGAGGAAGGTGCCCGGAATCTTTTCTAAGTAAAAGGCAAAATCTTCCCCGGCCATGGAGGGTCTATCCCCTTGTATGACCTTTCCCTTGCCCAGCAACTCCTCTGCGGATGCTTTTGCGAAGGTTGTAAATCCTTCCTCATTAATGGTTGCGGGATATAGATGGGTTATTTCCAGGGAATAAGCAGCCCCATAATAGTTGGTGATATTCTCAACAATTTTCTTGATTTTTTCCGGGATTTCCAATCGCAAGGCATTATTCAAGGTTCGTATGGTTCCCTTTAAGACCGCTTTTTCCGGCATAACATTATGGGTTTCCCCTGCCTGAAAGGAGCAAATGGAAATCACCAGGTTTTCCAGAGGGTCGATCCCCCGGCTGGACAGATTTTGCAGTCGTTGAAGAATTTCCTGGCCGATTTGAATGGGATCGATGTTTTCATGGGGTCTGGCTGCATGGCCCCCCTTCCCATAAATGACTAAGTCCAGGATTCCCGTGGATGCCATTACAGGACCCTTTAGCACTTCAATACTTCCCGTAGGGGTATCCGGCCAAACATGGCCTCCCAGTATGGCGTCTACCTGAGGATTCTCCAACACCCCTTCTTCAATCATGGGTTTGGCTCCTCCGGTGCTCTCCTCCGCCGGTTGAAAAATAAACTTTACATTTCCCCTTAAATGGGATTCATACTTTTTCAACAGCTTGGCCGCTCCAATGACGTAAGTCATATGGGCATCATGGCCGCAAGCATGCATCTTTCCATGCTCTTTGGAGCGATAGGGTGCATCACTGACCTCTTCCAGGGGGAGGGCGTCCATATCCCCTCGAATCCCAATGGTTTTCCCTGCTTTTTTCCCTTTCAGTAAGGCCACCACACCGGTTTTGGCAACTCCGGTTTCAACTTCCAATCCCAGATCCCTGAGGATTGTTGCAATGGTTTCAGCGGTTCTTGTTTCTTCATATCCCAGCTCCGGATATTGATGAAACTGTCTACGAATGTTGATTAATTCCTCTTTGATTTCTTCGCCCGATTCCAACCAGGGTATCTTCATACGTATCCTCCTCGAAGTGTTTTTTACTGTATTTTTATGAGCCCTTCAGATTCCGTACTTTTAAGGCAACGTAAAAAGTGCTGCCTTTGTTTACTTCACTGTCTACCCATATTTTTCCTTTCATTAAATCCACCATACTCTTGGCAATGGTAAGACCTAAACCGGTGCCCCCATATTTACGATTAAAGGATCCTTCCAGTTGTGTAAAGGGTTTAAAGATTCGATGGGACATCTCCCGGGAAATTCCTATGCCTCGATCTTCAACGGAAAATAAAATTTCCGAATGATATTTCGTGTTTTTTCTAAGAATGGCTTCCACCCGGATTTTCCCCTCACAAGAAAACTTCAGGGCGTTGCTTATAAGATTTTCCAGGATTTTTTTTATTTTTTCCCGGTCCCCCATAATAATTTCCGGAAGGTTGTGATCGATCTGCAGTTCCAAGAGAAGCCCTTTTTCTTTGCTTTGATGTTTGTAGGGTTCAACGGTTTCTATGAGAAGATCATGAATATTAAACCGGATACTTTCCATTTTCACATTATTGGTTTCGATTTCTGATAAATCCAGGACATCCCGGATCACCCGGGAAAGATTCTTGGAAGATCGTTCAATTTCATCGATGTATTCTCTTTGTTCTTCATTCAGGTTCGTATCTTTTAATAGATAGACAAAGCCTAAGACGCCGTTCATGGGAGTGTTAATCTCATGATTCATATTCGCCAGAAATTGACTTTTCATGCTGTTGGCTAACTGGGCCTGTATGGCTAAACGATTGGAAGCCTTAATGGCTTTTTCCAGCTTCTTATTGATGTATTCCAGTTCCACTTGGGTTCTAAGCAGTTCGTCCTCTTTTTTTCTCTTCTCGGTAATATCACTACCGATTCCCCGGTATTCAATAATCTCTTTATCTTCTCCGGTTTCCGGATACTCTGTAAGTTGCAAGGTTTTAATATCCGCATTTTTATCCAAAACTTCAATATAGTAAGTTTTTTTGTCTTTCCCCGGTCTTTCATTGGTATGGGACTTCAATCGACAGAGATCCAATTTTTTATTCGCCGGATTGTTGGTAAGCAGGTTTTTAAATTTCACTTTAAACTCTTCACTGGTAAATCCAAGAATGTTTTTTATCGAATCACTCATATAAGTAAAGTCGCCGTCGGGATTTCGAGAGTAAAAAAAATAATCATCCCCGAAATTCTCAACAATTTGTTGTATTTTTTCTTCGCTTTTCCAGTGTTCCTTTGTACTCATGTTGATTCCTCCATAGTCAAGATATACTGTGTAGGTTTCTACCCGATTTATCACTTTTGAAACCCTCAATTACATAACAAGGGAGATTTTTTATTTCCTACCCCTTTTGTATTGACTACTATTCGGCACGAAGCTTGCGAAAAAACTTTCCCCCATATAAAAAACTGCAGAGATTTACATCTTTGCAGCTTCTTCTTCGTTAGGACTTTCTTGGGACTCTTTTAGTACTTTATTAGGACTTTCTTAGGACTTTCTTAGGACTTTGTTAGTACTTTATTAGGACTTTCTTAGGACTTTGTTCAGCAGTTTCTTAAACAGTAACTGATTGTATTTAACAACCGGGTAAAGATCCTTTATATCAAAAATAGCCGGAGCTTTCGGTCGCATAAGGGAAAGCAGAACTTCTTTAATCGTCCATTTTCCTGATTTTACATACTCTTTTATGGCCCAAAGATCCTCGTATAGATACCAGAATACCCGGTTTTTTGTTTCCCGGACTTCCCGGTCAGCAAGGGGGCTTCCGGTCAGGTCCCGATAAAGAATGTAGGGAATGTTCAATCCGATTTTTTCCAATAAGGTGTTGAAATTCACAATCCGCACATTGATTTCCATCAGATAATATTGTTGATTTTTTTCATCTTTTTTAAACTCTAATTCTGCAAAACCTCTAAATCCCATATCCTCCAGGATTTTTTTCCCATAATCGAAAATCTCTTCGTTATAATAGTGCTCCGTATATACGGAGGCCCCATAGTCATTGGGATACAATCTTAACAAATGAAAACTGCTGCAATGACTTACCCGTCCCTTGGCGTTTACATAGGCATCGAAGGTGTATTTATTGGTATCCGCCCCTTGGATAATTCGTTGAACCACCACACGTAAGCCTTTGTTTTCAGCCTTTTCAATGGCCTCAATCAACTCTTTTTCATTCTGAACTTTAAAGAGTTTCTTGCGAAAGGTTTTCACAAAGCTATGGGAGTCTACGGGTTTAACCACACAGGGGTAACCCAGTTCTTTGTCCACTTTCTCATACAGATTTTCTTCCGTGATTTCAAAGGTTTCCGGTACAAGAATTCCTCTTTTGTTCATCATGGCATATAGTCGGTCTTTATCCACAATGGCACTTAAATAACCCTGGGCAAGATCCGGCAACAAAAACACGGTTTTTAGTCGGTCCCAATACCGATCCACGATTTCCACATAGGGATCCGCCGTGGGTATTAAAACCGGGGGTTTTTCCTGATTCTTTCCGTATTCAATTAAAAAACGGATAAAACCTTCCGGGTCTTCTTTATAGTGAGGAGCAATCAATGACTTGGACACGTATTTGGAATAGGATCCATAGGCCTCTTTTTTGTTATAGTCGACGGTGGTCACCGGCACATTCATTTTGCCTAAGCAACGAACAGTACTTAGGCCGATATAATAATTTGTGCCTAACACAAGAGCTTGATGTTTTTCCATTTTACTTCTCAATCCCGGTCCTGGACTCTACGCCCCGTTGATAATAATGCTTTATTTCCTTCATTTCCGTTACCAGGTCCGCCGCCTCGATAATCTCGTCCTTTGCATAGCGCCCGGTGATGATCAGTTCAACTTTTTCATGTTTGTTTTTAATGATCTCCAAAACATCCTCTAAGGCGAACAAATCGTAGTGCAGGGCAATGTTGACCTCATCCATAATGACCACATCATATTTCCCGCTTTTGATAACTCCCGACATTTTTCGAAGACCCCGCTTGGCAATTTCCACATCTTCTTTTTTGGGTGTGTTGCAAATAAAACAGTCCCGGCCATATTGTTCAATCCGAAATCCCGGCAAATAGTCCATGGCCTTTAACTCACTGTAATCCATTCCTTTGACGAATTGCCCCATAAACACTTTTTTGCCTGCACAAACCGCTCGCAGTGCCAGGCCTAAGGCCGCCGTGGTCTTTCCCTTTCCATCTCCCGTGTATACCTGTACATATCCCTTATTCTCCATTTATAAAACTCCTCTCTGTTTTTTCTTTACTATATCATATTTTTTTCTTCCTTTGAATATTATTACCCCGGATTCTTAATAGCTCAACTTTTTTTATATTTTTCGTGTTACAAAGTATTATTTGGGTATATAAAATATACAATTAAATATATTTAAAAAAAACTAAAACTTTCACCAAGAAAGGAGTGTTCTTATGACAGAACCTAAAAAGCCTAATAATGAACAAGATGATAACAAAACCTTAGTAAGATGCAAAATAAAAGATGATAAAGAAATAACCAGGGAAGAATGTGAGTATTTAAATCAAAAAGCTAAGGCCAAAGAAAAAGGTCAGGGAAAAAAAGCGGAAGAGTTCATGGCCAAAGACGTTGCTAAGAAAATATGTCAAGATTGCGATTCCTTAGCTCCTTTTGACAAAGTATAATAGAAAATCAGGATTATTCCTCCCTAAAAAAGCGTGCTCCGATTTATTCGGTCACGCTTTTTTTAATGGTATGGTTAAACCAGTTTTCTTTTAACCATTTCATCGACCACAAAGGAAGCCACGTCTTCTGCGTAGGATCCGGTTCCAAATCCCGCATCATAACCCAGCTCTTTGGCCAGTTCATGATTGATTCGCGGTCCGCCGCAAACCACAACCATTTTCTCCCTAAGACCCTCCGCCTCCAGGAGTTCGATCAGTTCCGTCAAGTTGGGGATATGCACATCTTTTTGGGTAACCACCTGGGATACCAGAATGCCATCCGCCTTCAGCTCGATGGCCTTGGCCACCAACTCTTCATTGGGTACCTGAGATCCCATATTAACCGCTTCGATTCCCTTATACCGTTCCAGTCCGTAATGGCCGTCGAAACCCTTCATGTTCATAATCGCATCAATTCCCACGGTATGGGCATCGGAACCGGTGCAGGCTCCGATAATGGTGATGTCCCGTTTGATTTTTTCTTCGATAAAGGTTTCCACTTCTTTTTTTGACATGGTCTCCACGTCCACCTTGGGTACTTCGATGGTGGTGTAATCAATGGATGCTGCACATCGCCCATAAACAATGAAAAAAGAAAAACCGGGACCCATGTTCTTCATGCTGACCACACTGGGGTCCTCTAACCCCATTTTTATGGCAAGACGCCGGGCGGCTTCTTTTGCCTCTTCGTCCGCCGACACCGGCAGGGTAAAACTCATTTGGACCATGCCGTCATTCAAGGTATCTCCATAGGGCTTAATATTTGTTAAATCCACTTTTTCCAGACCCATCTTACGCACCTCCCTGCAACATTAAATCCACGAAGGGATTATAATAACCCGCATCTTTTTTCGTAACGCCATCCAAGCCTTTGCCTCCGGTTCGCATTCGTTTAACCCCGCCGAATTTGCCTTCTTCAATGGTTTTAAAGAGCCCGTTCCGCTGAATTTCATTTAACAGATCATGGGCATTACTGAGTACATCCTTGGCCCGACTCTGAATAATTCCGTCTTCTTTATAAGAAATTTCAGAGCCCAAATCCCGACAGTTATTGAAGACATACTTGGCATTTTCGATGGCCAGCGCCCGGTCTTGAATATGGGGAGTGTGAATGGCTTCGGTCATCATTCCCAGTAACTGTACCCCTTGATTGGTCCATATGGAAATCATATTGAACATGGCATCCTGAATATGGCCTTTAAAAATGTCTCCTGTCTTGAATTTCGTGGGAGGCATGTATTTAAGCGGCGCCTTCGGAAAGATCTCTCTTGCCATTTGGGCTTGGGCAAGTTCCAGTAAAAATCCATTTTCCAAATCGGGACGCATTTCAAAAGCGTGGCCCAATCCCATTTGCTCTTCCGGCAGACCGGCTTTTTTGGCAAACTGCTCATTAATAAATTGAGAGGCCAATACCGTATGGGCTTCCTCCACGGCGTCTGCTGTGGTTAGGTAGTTATCCTCTCCCGTATTGATCATGATCCCTGCAAATCCGTTGATAATTCTGGAAAAATACTGATCCACCAAGGTTCGCTGCATATTGATATCCCGAAACAAAATACCGTACAGGGCGTCATTGAGCATCACATCCAAGCGCTCTAAGGCTCCCATGGCTGCAATTTCCGGCATACAAAGCCCTGAACAGTAGTTGCATAGATGAATGTATTTGCCCACTTCGGCCCCTACCTCATCCAAGGCCACCCGCATAATCCGAAAGTTTTCCTGGGTTGCGTAGGTTCCGCCAAACCCTTCGGTAGTCGGACCGTAGGGCACATAATCCAATAAACTTTGGGCGGTACTTCTTATGACCGCAATAATGTCTGCTCCCTGTCTTGCAGCGGACTTGGCTTGCATGGCATCCTCATAAATATTTCCCGTGGCCACAATAACATAGAGATAGGGTTTTGCTCCATCTCCGATGTTTTTCATATCATGGTCTCTTCGTTCCCGGTTTTTTGTGATTTTCCCAACGGTCTCCACCGCCACTGCATCGATTGCTCCTTGAATATCTTTTTCATCATTGATGGCAATTTTCGTAAGATCCAGCTCCCCTCGGGAGATGGCTTCCGCTATTTCCTGGGGACTTTTTTTCAGACCCGCCATGGCATTTCCAATCCAAAATGCGGCGCCTTTTCCCAGTCCTCCACCCTGCTTGATGTTTTCCACCACCACATTGGGCAGGGGCGTATCCATTTCATCCACTCCATCGATGCCCAGTAGTCTTGCAACCGTTCTTTCTACCGTAACCGTGGTATGTTCGTCAATAAAATACTGTACGTCATCGGCAATGGTTTTTGCCGCCTGCCGTGCCTCTTGAATCATTGTTTGATCCAAATTCAATTTGCTCTCCATCATTCACCCTCCTTATTTTCTTTTCTTATAGATCCTTGATAATTCTCGCTTTCCAATACTTCTTCCGCTCTTTTTAAGATATCTTCTCTCAGCCCCATGAGCCTGGCAATCATAATCGCTTCTTTGGGAACTTCCTCCTGGGGTTCTCGCTCCTCCAGTCGATAATCCATGTACTTCTCCAGTACGCCCATGCCCTGCTCCGTATGTTCCAGTTCTTTTTTGAGTTTTTCCGCTTCCATATTCCGAAGGCCGATCACCTGCAAATGGCGAAGCCCTTTGATACTGCTCAACCCATCAAAATGGGTGGTGACTACGGAGATTCCTTTCAAGGTTTTAAAGTATTCAATGACCCCACGGGAAATGGCGTATCCCTCCTTGGGATTCGTCCCCCGAGCCAGTTCATCGATTAAGACCAATCCATTCTCTTTTTTTTCATCGGTGATTTTTTTGAGATGATAAATTTCCCCGCCAAAGGTGGATAGTCCCATTTCCTGAGACTGTTCATCCCCCGATGAGAAGTAGATAAAGGATACGGGTCCGATAGTGGCTTCTGTTGCCGGAACATAAAGGCCCAGTTGTGCCATGGCTGTGATCAGGGCGATGAGTTTTAAGGTAATGGTTTTTCCACCCATATTGGCGCCGGTAATCAAGGTCACCCCATTTTCCAAGGTCACATCGATGGGGATAAAGGGTTTCCCCTCTTTTCGAAGCCGCTGCTCCACAAGACAGTGTCTTCCTTCTCGGATTTTGATGTAGGGATCCTTTACGATGCGGGGTTCGACCCCCTTAATCTCATCTCCCAGAAGAATTTTGCCGATGCTGAAGTCCAAGTCCCCTAAAATTTGAATGTTTTTTTGAATTTCATCATAAAAATCCCGTACCCGTTGGGATAATTTTATGCGAATTTCGAACTCTTCTTCCTCTTCCCGAATTTTTAGACTTTGAATCTTTTCCCGAAGATCTTTCATTTCCTCTGTGGGACTTACTTTAAAAACATAACTTTTGAAGGTTTCCGATAAAAAAAAGACTAAATTGCTCTTTTTCAGCAATGCAATCGCTTCTTTTTTTTCCTTGGGTACCAGTATTTCATTGTTTGGTTTCGGCTTCAAACCCGTAGTTTCATAGATTTCCTCTTGCAGTTTTTTATGGGATTCTATGATTTTCCCGTCAATTTTTCGTTTTTCTTCCCGGATATCCCCTAATTTCTCCGAATAACTGTCATAAATATAAAAGGTTTTTACCCGATTTTTATCCGGGTCCAGGGCTTTGATCAAAGGGGCTACGGAGGCAAATTCAAATTTTTCCAGGGAAACCTCGGGATGCTGCATAAAAAAGTCCCGCAGCTCTTCCATAACCATGATTTGATTTTTGATCTCGAAAAACTCCACTTCATTGAGTACTTCGTTTTTCATCACCCGTTGTAAGGAGCCTTTTATATCTTTTATTTCCGATAAATAGCCCTTTAAGTTCCAAAGAAGGTAATCACTGCTTTTTAAGCCTTTCCGGAACCTACCAAGTTCTTCGAAGGACCTTCGAAGCTCTTGTACTTGGGATGTGCCGTAAGGTACCGCTTTGGACTTTAGTTCCTTGCCATAGTCGGTTTGTGTCGGCACCCAGTCAAGAATTTCCCTTAAGCCGGTTTCCTGAAAGGTTTTTTTATCCATAAAGCTCATCATGAAAATCATCTCCTTCCAGCATTACATCCATCACCGGCAGTCCCAGGGCATTTTTCATTTTCCGTAAGAATTCCAATGGGGGAAACTCATACCCTTTAGGAGCATAAGGATTGATGGAAACCGCCAGAACCTTTATGGGTTCCAGGGTTTGAATTTCAACGCCCCGTTTCTTAAAACGCATCCAATCTTCACGAGGAATAAAAATCTTGGTCCCGTCCTGAACCACAAATTTCACTTCTTTATAATAGGGGGTCACC
>SLKF01000176.1 GCA_007134725.1 Clostridiales bacterium
AAATCCGTGGACCCTTTAATGTAAACACCCTTGCCCAGGTGGCGGCCATTGCAGCCCTGGGGGATGAAGAATTTCTTCAAAGAAGTTATGATGTAAACGAAGAAGGAAAGCGTTACCTCTATAAGGTTTTCCAAGAGCTTGATCTAGAATTTGCTCCTTCGGAAACGAATCATATCCTGGTGGATGTAAAAAAAGATGCCCAGGAAATTTTTGTGGAACTGCAAAAAAGAGGGGTCATTGTTCGCCCAATCTATGGAACCTTTATTCGGGTATCCATCGGCACCATGGAGGAAAACATCACTTTTGTGGAGAAATTACAAGACGTACTATAATTCTTTCCAGCTCAAAACAACCCCCGAAACCATTTGCTATGGCTTCGGGGGTTGTTTTTTATCATCTACGCTGTTTATTTTTCTTACGCTTTATTCTTCCAGTTTTTCTAATCCGTCGTATAGCATTCGGTAGTACTTCCGCTTAAAGCCCATTTTTTCATATAACTTTATGGCATGTTCATTATCCACTTCCACATGCAGGGATACATTCCCTTCCGAGAGTTCAATGGCTCTTTGCATCAGTTGCGTCCCAATCCCTTTCCCTTTAATGTCATATTTTGTAGCGATATAGGACAGGTGGTATTTAGGGAAGAAATCGTGAAAACTGGTTTTGGATAGAACACAGATACCGGCTAACTCATCATCAAAATAGGCGGTTAGTACAAAACCTCCCTCTAATGCATTGTCAAAAGCTTCCTGTATTTCCACTAGTGGATCTGAATACTGAACCAACCAGCTATCCAGTAACTCCAAGAATTCCTTGTAGGGTAGCGGCAAGGTTTTTTTATTTACTTCTTGAATGTCCAAATCTACTTTTCCGTCTTTTAATATGAGTACATGGGTTCCGTCTTCCAGTTTTCCTTCTTCATGGGTCTTCATAAATGCTGCAATAGGGTAAGAATTTTCTGTGGAAATATGAATGTTCTCCAGTTCTTGAAATTCTTTTTTATAACGAAGCAGTTCTTCGTCGGAAATGGAAACCACGGCGCCCTTTGTATCATATACGGCATTTAATGCCTCTTGGGCATTGGCATCGAATTGGTTCAATAAGTTTTTATTGTATTTACTCTCTGAAATGTCTTCATCCTGAACTTTAATGATTTCTTTGCTGCCTTGTCTAAAGGATTCTACAATAGGATTCCCTTCACTGGTACTGCAAGCATACAATTTCGGCAAGCGCTCGATTTCTTCATTGATCCAGGACTGTTTTAAACCGGAATAGAGTCCCGATATGGAAAATCCTTCTCCGGTTTGAGAAAAGAAGGTTGTGGGGTCTTTCTTCAATCGGGTGTTAATCTCACTGGCAAGATAAGAAAAACTGTAGAGGTATAAAATATTATTCGTCATGCCGGGATTGGCATTGTAGTATCCATTTTCTTCCGCACATTGATTGCTTTTTTCAATACAATCCATTTCATTCTCCCCAACCTGATGAATCTCAATTCTATGATTTTCTTTAATGATATGATCCTGGGGAATTTGTGAATCCTTCGGTGCAAACAATACCAGATTCACATCAAAATACTGGGACAGATAGGCTAAGGAATAAAGAAGCCTTCCACTGTTTCCCAAACAAATATGTTGTTGGCCTTTCGATAGGGCGTCCCGTACGATTAAGTAGGCTAGCCGATCTTCAAGATGGCCCGAAGGATTATTCCCTTCCAGTTTTAAATAGATTTTTCGTATGCCCAGTTTTTCTTCAAGGTTTTTCGCTCTAATTAATGGGGTTCTTCCCACATAATTTCTCATGGCAGTGCTTTCCATTGATTCTCCTCCTTGATATTTTATTTGCATATATTACTATAAACCTATATATGCCCAATTTTCAAGGGTTTAAACAGAATTAGGGTTACAGCGGCCTGTACCGTACCTAATCTCTTCCTTCTTCAAGATCTTTATTCCCTTGTACCACGGACTTTTTCTGAACCAGAAAATCCAGTTCTCCTGTATAGTCAGGGATTTCTGCAATAATTTTATCATCCATTGTAAAAACCACTTTTTTTCCGTACAGTTTTCTTATGGCGGAGCGAATAAATCGGATACGAATTTTCTCCTGGGAAGCTTGTTGAAATTCTTCCGTCAAATCGATCCAAGTAACCTGCTTAATATCCACTTTCTTTTTTCCCAAGGATTCTCCCGTTCTCCCGTCAATTATTTTAATGTGCTTACGATTAATTGCAAAGAAAACAGCCATGGCAAGTAATGCTAGGAACAGTAACAGAAGATACAGTAAAATGTTACGCCCTTCATTTTCGTTCTCTATGCCCTGATCCTCGGGGGCTGTTTCAGATTCCGGGTCCAGGACTGTTTCCGCGGGATCTTCTGTTTCGCTTAAAACCGCTCCATCATCTCCCGAATCCAGCACCAGGCTAAAGACATACCGTTGGTTATCGCTGTCAATTAGGATTTCCTCAATGTTTTTTCGTGCTTCGCTTTGGGACTCCTGATAGCTTAAGGTGTAGGCCCCATGGGGAATATTATCAAAGGTAAAATCTCCCTTGTTATTGGTATAGGTTGCATAATTCCCTAAATTCATCCGTAAGTTTTCAACGGGTTCTCCACCCTTGGTCTTAACGGTTCCCACTACCTGTCCTGCAGAATTATTCTCTTCTGGACCCTCATTTTCCATCTCCTTATTATCCTCATCGGAATCCCTATTATTAAATCCAATAAAATCCGTTAGTTTTTCGATGGATTCTCCGATTCTTTCCGACCCGCGACCAATAGCATCCGTCAACTCTTCAATTCGCTCTTTCGAGTCTTCCAGTATTTTAAAATTGTCCCCGGAGAAAAAATCCGTTACCTTCTCCATCACCAACAAAGGAATTTCTCGACTCTTATCTTCTTCTTGGGCACCACTGTATATTGTCGTGGATAAAAACAGGATCATGGTAATGATCAACAGGCTTCCTATTTTATTCAAATTTCTGCTCATTATTCAGCTCTTCCTTTCTAACTTGTCTACTGATTGATTTACTTACATCCTTACTGCTCATGTTATATTATACAATACTTTTTCTATAACGAAACCCTAAATCTCTTTTTTGTTTCTCAGATGTTATTTTTGCCCTGAGGTATATATATTAACCAAATTCTACGCTTAATCATTCCTGCGGGCCAAAGAAATACTTTTAGATTTTAATATTAATTAATTTA
>SLKF01000072.1 GCA_007134725.1 Clostridiales bacterium
CTCCTTCTCTGTCAGGGTCAGTGGCAAGAAAGATTTTTGACGCTTTCTTTGCCTGTTTTCTCAGTTCCTTTAACACAGGACCTTTTCCCCGAATGGTAATATATTCCGGTTCAAAGTCTTCTTCTATGTTTACACCGAGTTTGCTTTTGGGCAGGTCTATTACATGACCTACGGAAGCTTCAATGGTGTAGTTTCTTCCTAAAAATTTCTTTATCGTTTTTGCCTTGGCTGGTGACTCCACTATTACTAGGGATTTTGCCAATTCAAACACCTCCACTGTCTGTCTCAATTTTAACATTATATCAATTTATCGATTCACTGTAAACGTTTTTCCCGCCAAACGGCTAATATAACCCTTTAACTCCAAGGAAGTCAAGAGAATATTTAAGGACTGGATATCAATTTTCGTCTGGTAATACAGGGTATCCAAGTCCATGGGATTTTTCATTAAACATCGGTAGACCAATGATTCGGAATCGCTTAAGTCCCGAATAATATTTTCTTCCACCGCTTTGCTGGGAAGGTTTGCTCCTCCGGGAAGCTCTGATAAAATATCTTCCACCTCTATAATGATTTTTGCTCCGTCCCGAATCAAGCGATTGGTTCCCCGGCTCTTTTCGCAGTTGATATTTCCCGGCAGGGCAAAGATGTCTTTTCCCTGCTCCAAGCCAAACTCCACCGTAATAAGGGATCCGCTCTTTTCCCCGGCTTCAATGACTAAAATGCCGTCGGATAATCCGCTGATGATCCGGTTCCGTTGAGGAAAGTGATGTTTTAGGGGTTCTTCTCCAAGGTGGAATTCACTGAGTATACAACCCTGTTCTTCGATTTTTTCCATCAGTTGATAGTTTGTAGGGGGATAGGGTACATCCAGACCGGAACCAAGTACGCCCAGGGTATAGCCCTGGTTTTCCACGGCCCCTTTATGACTTTCCGTATCAATCCCCAAAGCCAGACCGCTAATAATTCCAACCCCCCGATCCGTCAGCTCCCTGGCAAATTTTTTCGCCGCCCATTTTCCATAGGGAGTGGCATTCCGGGCGCCGACCATGCCGATGGTCGGTCCATCTCCGGGAAGTGCTCCCCGATAAAACAGCACATAGGGGGGATCATAGATTTTTTTCAGTTTTTCCGGATAATCCGGATCCGCAATTGTAACCGTGGACACGTTCAAGGCGGAGAGCTTGTCCTTTGTCTTTTGCCAATACTCTTTCGTTCGAAGATTCACAATTTTTACAGCGGATTTGCTTCTTTTTCCCAGGGCATGGTAAATTTCCCTGCCTTCCGCCTCCCAAACCTTTTCGATATCGCCGAAATATCTTTCCAGCTTGTTTATGGCCCCATAACTCACCCCTTGAATACTGCTTAGCCAGATATATACTTCCCTTTTTTTCAAGCGTTTATCCTCCCGTCGATTTTTTCACCCTATACCCAATCGGATGTTCCCCTAAACGCAAACAAAGAAAAAGACCCTTCTTCAGGGTCCATTGTAGGCTTTACTCAAAGTAACTTTCAATCGGTCGGGTTTCATGATTGGGATAGTCCACCACATTACCTTCCCAGGTACGAATCTTCACGAAATTTTTCCCTCGTGAGAGCATGTATTGGGGAAGAATCGGGGTTTTCCCCTGCCCTTTGGGGGCATTGACAATGTAGGTGGGAATCGCCATTCCCGAGGTATATCCACGAAGATATTCCATAATTTCAATGCCGTCATCAATAGAGGTATTAAAATGGGTGGTTCCGATGACATGCTTGGCATGGAAAATATAGTAGGGTCTTACCTTGCTCTTTAATAGTTCATGATTCATCAAACGCATGACAAATTTATCGTTGTTGATGCCATTTAACAAGACCGCCTGATTTCCCAGAGGCACTCCGGCTTTTGCCAGTTTATGGCAGGCTTCAATGGTCTCCGGTGTAATTTCCTGAGGATGATTGAAATGAGTATTGATAAATACGGGAGAGTACTTCTCCACGATTTCCAAAAATTCATCATCCACTCTTTGGGGCATGGTTACCAGGGTACGGCTTCCCAGTCGGACGTAATCCACGGTTTCAATGCTGGTTACTTCTTTTAGCAACCAATCCAGCATGCTGTTGGACAGCGTTAAGGGATCTCCTCCGGTAATCAACACATCTCGAATTTCCGGATTGTCCCGAATATAGTCGATGGATTCCTGCAGCACTTCCCGGGATTGGTGCTGATCCACTCCACCTATGTTTCTTCTTCTTTGGCAATGGCGGCAATACATGGCGCATTCATTGGTCACATTGATGATCAAGCGGTCCGGGTATCTACGGGTAATGGATCCTGCGGGATTGGTGAATTCTTCCCCCATAGGGTCCGCATCCCCTTCAAGATCTTCAATCTCTACTCCTGTGGGAATGGACATCATTTTAACCGGACAATATTTGTTGTCATCATCGATTAAAGTGGCATAGTATGGGGATATGGACCATCGAAACTGTTTTCCCACGTTTCTGATATCCTCAATTTCCTTATCGCTTAAATAAATGATCTCCTTTAATACGTCCACGTCGGAAATTCGGTTTTTCAATTGCCACTTCCAGCTGTTCCAGTCTTCTTCCGTGGCATCAAATATTTTTAACAATTTATTTTTTTTGGCTTTGGAACTGATTAATTGTTTTTCCGAGGTTCCCTTAGGGATCTGATCCTTTACTTTTAAATAATCTTCAATTCTTGAATGAAGTTCCTCTGCTCTTTTTAACGATATTTCTCTACTTTTTGAGTTAACAGTACATTCCAATTGAACTCCTCCTTTTTTAGTCTCACTAAATATTCATCTATGCGTAAACCCTCTACAGATTTTTTCCGGTTTTTTCAATTTTTCAAAATAACTTTGAAATAGTTTGAATTTTGCATGGAGGCAAATATTCTTGCAAATAACGTAACGGGGTTAAAGCTCTGCAGAAAATTACGAAAAGCATGGTAGGTTAACAAGGCTCTTATAAAAATATATGTTAGCATACCCTTAAAATTATGTCAAACAAGGGGCTAAAATGAAAGTTTTAGCATGAACTTTCTTTTATTACCCTAAATTCTTGCAATGAAACAGGAAACATTTACCCGATCTTTCTTTTTCTCTGCTAACTTAAAAGGGTTTTCTTCTCTCTGCGGCGAATATAGTATTAACGAAAATCGTTATGGAAGGAGGGATTTTTCTTGCAAAAAATTCAAAGCTGTTGTATCGAAGGATTGGAAGTCTACCCCATCGAGGTGGAGGTGGATATGGATACCGGCCTGCCCCTGGTCATGATCGTCGGTCTTCCCAATGCCGCCGTAAAAGAATCCAAGGATCGGGTCCGCTCGGCGCTGAAAAATAACGGCTACGATTTCCCCCTAAAAAGAATTACCATTAACCTGTCTCCCGCCTATACCCGAAAAGACGGCACCCACTTTGACTTGCCCATTGCCCTGGGCCTTTTGGGGGTCTCGGGGCAAATTCCTCCCTTAGAGAGTGAAAATACCCTTTGTCTCGGAGAACTTTCTCTGGACGGAAAAATCAACGGTGTACGGGGAGTTTTACCCATGCTGTTGGAAATGAGCAGCCTCGGTTACCGGCGGGCCTTAATCCCCGCTGAAAATATGGAAGAAGCCCGGTATGTAACGAATATGGAGGTCCTGGGATTCAAGGATTTGAAAAGCCTGCTTTTGTTCTTGGAAACCGGCGAAGTTCCCGAGGAAATTTCTTTTTCCAACCGATCAGGAAAGGAGATGAAAATTCCCGGGCCCTCTATAAAAGACCCCTTGGATTTTAGGGATCTGAAAGGTCAGGAATCCCTTAAGCGGGGGGTGGAAATTGCCGCCGGGGGCTCCCACAACATATTATTCATCGGCCCTCCCGGTTCAGGAAAATCCATGGCGGCGAAAAGACTTCCGTCGATTCTACCCCTCCTTAGTTACGAGGAGGCATTGGAGGTTACAAAGCTTTACAGCATTTCCGGAAAACTGAACCCCCGGACAGGACTGATCCTAAAGCCGCCTTTTCGCAGCCCCCACAGCAGCAGCACCCCAGCTTCCCTATCCGGGGGAGGCTTGATTCCCATGCCCGGAGAAATCTCTCTGGCTCACCATGGAATTCTTTTTCTTGATGAGCTGCCGGAATTTGACAAAGGGGCTTTGGAAATCCTCCGCCAACCCCTGGAGGACCGGGAAATCACCCTCTCCCGGTCCCATCGGAGCTTTACCTATCCCTCAAACTTTTTGTTTGCCGCTGCGATGAATCCCTGTCCCTGCGGTTATTACGGGGATCCCATTAAGAGTTGTACCTGCTCTGCCCGGGATATTCAGCGGTATCACCATAAAATATCCGGACCTTTACTGGATAGGGTAGACATCATTGTTCAGGTTCCTCGGGGGGAGTATAAAGACTTAAAAGACAAGACCCCTTCCCTGGACTCGAAAACCATGGCCCATCGGGTAATGAAGGCTCGAAAGATCCAGGAAATCCGTTATAAAAAACAATCTTTCCGGGTAAACGGTCTCCTTCCCGACCACTTACAGAATCAATTATTTGACCTTTCCAAAGAAGGGGAGGAACTCCTGGCCCAAGCCTTTGATAAATTTCAATTAACCGCCCGGGGCTACCACAAGGTGATAAAAGTAAGCCGTACCATTGCGGATTTGGAAGGCTCTGTAGAAATCCATTCCCACCATATCTTAGAAGCCCTTCAATACCGTCATACAAATTTATTAAGCACCTAAAATTGGATAGAAAATGCCTTCTAGCATACATACATTGCTAAAAGGCATTTTCTATATGATTCATTTCAGGGGTTTCTCCTTGAATAAATACATCCATAACATCAAAACGCATGGATGTATTGGGCTTTTCCCTATGTTTTTCAAAGGCTAAATACTGGTTGGCCACTTGACGAAGGGTTTGTTGCTTTTTATAATTCACCGCTTCAAAGCCCTGTCCATATGCTTTCGTCTTTCTGGTTTTCACCTCTACAAAGACTAAAAAGTCATCCTTCCTTACGATAAGATCAATCTCTCCGATTTTCGTGCGGTAATTTCGGGAAAGGATCTCGAAGCCTTTTTCTATTAAATACTGAGCGGCAAGATCTTCCCCCATATTTCCAAAATCCTTATGATTTAATTTCTTAGAATCCATGGCTTTCACCGGCGTTTGTCTTAGGCAAAACCATTTTCTTTAAGAAACTTTTTCGATGAATGGGGGTGGGTCCTAATTTTGCCAGGGCTTCCCGGTGTACCTTGGTCCCGTAGCCTTTGTGTTTTTCAAGACCATATTCCGGATACACCTCTGAGAGTTTGACTAATTGCCGGTCCCGGGTGACTTTTGCAATAATCGATGCCGCAGCGATTCCCTGTACTTTTCCGTCCCCTTGAATAATTCCTTCTTGAGGAATAAGGGTGTCTATGGTTTCCGCATCTACTAAAACATAGTCGGGAACTACTTTTTCCCCGGAGGGGCTTCGTAGGTTTTCGATGGCAAGAACCATGGCTTTTTTCGTGGCATTTTTGATATTGATCTGATCAATTTCTCCGTGGGATACTTCCCCGATTCCGATGGCCAGGGCTTCCCTTTGAATCAGGCTAAAATACGCCTCCCGCTTTTTCGGTGAGAGCTTTTTCGAATCATTGACCCCTTCTAAAAACAAACCTTTGGGCAAAATCACCGCCGCAGCGGTTACAGGACCACAAAGGCAACCTCTTCCCACTTCATCGATGCAGGCGATTTTACTGTATCCCTGTTGATGAAGCGTTCTTTCCGCACCTAATAAATCCACTGTATTCCCCTCCTCGAAACTTTTTTATTGTTCCCGAGTACTTTTATTTCCCGGGGTTTCCAAGGAGATTTTCGCAATCATGCCCCCTCGAAATTCATCCAATAATACATTGGCCACTCGAAGGTAATCCACTTCATCCCCTTTAAACATACAACCTCTTTTTTTGGCGATGGTATCCATAATATCCAAGGCGGTAACGCCTTCCTCCGGTTCCTCTAGACCATAGCGATTATAAAGATCCTTGGGGTAATTTTTCATCAGGGTCTCCACCAGTTTTAGTCCCAGGGTTTCCCGGTCCATAATTTCGTCCTTGATGGTCCCCACAAAGGCCAAATTCAGCGCTGCTTTTTTATCATCCAAGCGGGGCCAGAGAATTCCCGGAGTATCCAGCATTTCCAGATCCTTTTGAATCCGAACCCACTGCTTACCCTTGGTAACGCCGGGCTTGTTTCCGGTCCTGGCACTTTTCTTCTTTGCATACTTATTGATCATCGAAGATTTCCCCACATTGGGAATCCCAACGATCATGGCCCGAATGACCTCGCGCTTGATGCCCTTGGCCAGGCGGGCCGCCAGTTTATCCGCTAAGAGGTGCTTGCTCTCGTTAAGCAGTTGGTTGGCACTGCTGCTGTCAATAGAATTCATGGGGAGCGCCGTAATTCCCTGTTCCTTAAAATGACGAACCCAGTCCTCCGTCACTCGGGGATCGGCTAAGTCTTTCTTGTTTAAAATGATAATTTTCGGTTTTCCCTGCACGATGGGGTCAATGTCGGGATTCTTGCTGCTTCTTGGTATTCTTGCATCCAACAGCTCCCATACCACGTCTACGAGCTTTAGCTGTTCCTTTAATAGTTCCTTGGTCTTTTTCATATGACCGGGATACCAGTTAATATTCATGCCATCACATCCTTTTATTTAAAACAAAATAAGGGACTGTTTCCAGTCCCCTTGTCTGAGCGCTTATTTTTTTTCTTTGATTCGGTAAGCTGCTTTTCCAATTCGAGTCTTTAAGTAATAAAGTCTCGCCCGTCTTACGCTTCCTCGCTTGATGACTTTTACTTCAACAACCTTGGGAGAATGTACCGGAAAAACTCTTTCCATGCTTACACCATAAGCAATTCTTCGAACGGTAAAGGTCTCTTGGATGCCTCCACCTTGTCTTTTAATTACGATTCCCTGAAATGCCTGAATTCTTTCCCGAGTTCCCTCTTTGATTTTTACATCAACGCGAACCGTATCTCCAGGTGCAAATTCCGGTACATCAGACTTTAATTGTTCCTTATCAATCATATCGATAATATTCATTGTATTACCTCCTTCCTCAACAGACGTTCTTAAAGAATCCACTGTTTCCCAGAGGAACGCCTTTAATACTCTGCTATTATATCATATGGCCGGGACCTCTTCAATGATAAATTTCGAAAACCTGAATTTTTCATTGAGAATTTTTTTAAGGCTTCAGCAGTTTGTAATCTTCCTTGGTCAAGGGAATCCTTTGAAAAAGATCGGGCCGGCGCTCCCGGGTAATGAGCAGGGCTTCTTTTCGTCGCCACTTTCGAATTTTTTCATGGTCCCCGGATAAAAGGATCTTGGGGACTTCTTTTCCTTCAAAACTGGGGGGCCTTGTGTACTGGGGATATTCCAACAAGCCGGAATGGATGGATTCCTCTTCGTAGGCTTCGGGACTGGAGAGGACACCGGGAATCAAACGACTGATGGCATCGATCATCACCATGGCGGGCAGCTCGCCGCCGGTTAAGACGTAATCTCCGATAGAGATTTCATCGCTTACAATCTCATCGATGACCCGCTGGTCCACCCCTTCATAGTGACCGCAAAGAAAAATCAGTTCTTCTTCTTTGGATAGTTCCATAGCCATTTCCTGGGAAAAATGTTTTCCCTTTGGGGATAAATAAATGGTTCTTGGAGTTTTTTTTGTGTCTTTTGTAATTTCCCGGTAGGCATCCACAATGGGCTGGGGGCCCATCACCATACCGGAGCCACCCCCATAGGGATAATCATCGACTTTTTGATGTTTGTTGGTGGAGTAGTCCCGAATCTGGTAATACTGTATGGAAAGTTTTTGATCTTCCTGAGCCCGTTTAATAATGCTGGTGCCCAGGGGGCCGGAAAACATTTCCGGAAATAAGGTCATTACATGGATCTTCATGGAAGCATCCCCTCGATCAACTCCACTTTCATTTTGCCCTTCTTAATATCCACCTCTTTGATAAATCGCTTGGCTGCTGGGATCATCACTTCTCCGTACTGCCCGCCACGGATGATATAAACCTCGCTGGAGCCTGCCTGTATTACGTCTTCCAACACTCCCAGGGGGCCTTCTTTGTCGCTCTCCACCGCTAAGCCGATTAAATCCTGAATAAAATAAGTATCTTCCTCCAACTCTTTTCGCTGGGATTTTTCAATATAGAGATAGCGGTTTTTAAGATATTCCACCTCGTTGATATTTTCATATCCTTTCAGATACATTAGAATGAAGCCTTTATGGGCCTGGGCCTTTTCAATATCAAACCGCCGAACTTCTTTTGTTTTGGGATCTTCTATGTATACATAGTCCAGATCATAAAACCGTTCCAAGTCATCGGTTAAATGACGGACTTTAAGTCCCCCTCTGATTCCATGCACATTGACAATCTGACCGATACAAATTTTTTCCATTTTAACACCTCTAAAAATTATATTTTTCTGCATAAAAAAACAAAGGATTAGGGTATCCTAATCCTTAAAGAATTTCTACAACCACTCTTTTGTTTTCTTTTACCGCTGCGGCTTTTACCACAGTTCGAATCGCTTTAGCAATTCTTCCCTGCTTGCCGATGACCTTACCCATATCCTCGGGAGCAACCCGAAGCTCTACGGTTAGGGCTTGGTCGCTTTCAACTTCCTTTACCGTTACCAGATGCGGATAATCCACTAAGGCTTTTGCGATCATTTCAACTAATTGGCTCATTTTAGTACCTCCTTATGAGGAAACTTATACAATACCGTTGTTTTTAAACAAATGTTTGACTACGTCTGTTGGTTGTGCACCTTTTCCT
This sequence comes from Clostridiales bacterium, assembly GCA_007134725.1. Lineage (GTDB taxonomy): Bacteria > Bacillota > Clostridia > Peptostreptococcales > T1SED10-28 > Isachenkonia. Next base: position 8,838 of record SLKF01000072.1, read on the forward strand.
AACCATTCTTTTGCCTTATCACCATTGATTTTAATTTCCTTTGGTGTAGATACGGGATTGTAGTATCCCAGCTCTTCAATAAATCGTCCATCCCGTGGAGATCTTGAGTCTGCAACTACAATTCTATAAAAAGGTCTTTTTTTAGCACCCATTCTTTTTAATCGAATTTTTACTGCCATGTTTTTTCACCTCCTTACAATGTTTTAAAATTTGTTAGTATTTATCCAAAGAAAGGCATATTAAACTTTCCGCCTTTTTTCTTTAGCTTATCCATTCCGCTGCCGCTAAACTGCTTCATCATTTTACGGGTCTGTTCAAACTGTTTGATCAGTTTGTTTACCTGTTGTACGGAAGTCCCGCTTCCTGCAGCAATGCGTTTTCTTCGGCTGCCGTTGATGATACTGGGATTGGTTCTTTCATCCCTGGTCATGGACTGTATAATGGCTTGAATGTGGTTTAATTCTTTTTCATCCACATTTAAGTTTTTCATCTGTTTGCTGGGTACCCCGGGAAGCATATTGAGCATATCTCCAATGGGTCCCATGTTGCGAATTTGTTCCAGCTGCTCTAAAAAGTCTTCAAAGGTGAATTGCTGGGTACGTAATTTCTCTTCCATTTCCTTGGCTTTCTTCTGATCAAAGGAGGACTCCGCCTTTTCAATCAGGCTAAGCATATCTCCCATGCCCAGGATTCTTGAAGCCATACGATCCGGGTGAAAGGCTTCGAGTTCATCGAGTTTTTCTCCCATCCCTACAAACTTGATGGGCTTGTCGGTTACTGCTCGAATAGAAAGAGCCGCTCCACCTCGAGTATCTCCATCGAGTTTCGTCAGAATAACACCGTTGATTTCTATGGTTTCATTGAATTCTTTTGCTACGTTTACGGCGTCCTGTCCCGTCATGGAATCCAGTACCAACAGTTTTTCATGGGGATGCAGCTGTTCATCGATCTCCTTTAACTCGTTCATTAAATCCGAGTCAATATGGAGTCTTCCGGCGGTATCGATGATTACCACATCGTTGCCGTTTTTTTCTGCGTGAACAATACTTTCCCTGGCAATGGTTATGGGTTTTTCCTGATCTCCCATGGAAAACACGGGAACTTCAACCTGCTCTCCCACAATTTCCAATTGACTAATGGCCGCGGGACGATAAACATCACAGGCCACCAGTAAGGGACGTTTTCCCTGTTTCTTCAACAGTTTTGCCAATTTTCCACAGGTGGTGGTCTTTCCTGCCCCTTGCAGTCCCGCCATCATAATGATGGTGGGGGGTTTATTGCTGAAGTTGATTTTGCTTTGGGTCTCTCCCATTAAGCGGGTCAGTTCGTCTTTTACAATTTTGATCACATGTTGCCCCGGGGTTAAGCTTTCCAGTACTTCGTCTCCCACGGCCCGTTCCTTTACCCTGCCAATGAAGTCCTTTACCACCTTAAAGTTTACATCCGCTTCCAAAAGAGCCATTTTAACCTCTCGCATGGCGGCGGTTACATCCTGTTCATTCAGTTTTCCTTTACTCTTCAGTTTGCTAAAGGTATTTTGCAGTTTTTCTGCTAATCCTTCAAATATCATAGTAACACCTCGGGTTTTTTATTATTTATAGCTGCTCCAGTTCATCCCCTATTTTTTTGATTGTCTTGTAGGGTTCGGAATCTTGATCATAGTGTGGGAGTTTTTCGATTGCTTCGATCAACTCCTGGATCTTTTTCCTTCGAATGTCATCACTTTTGACCATTTGAAGTTTTTCCTCATACTCAAAGAGGAGTTTTTCCGTCCGTTTGATATGGTCATAAACCGCTTGTCTTGAAACACCGATTTCCTCTGCAATTTCCGATAGGGAAAGGTCATAGTTAAAATACAGTTCAATTATATTTCTTTGGGTTTTGGTCAGAAGCTCCTGATAATAATCAAACAGCACCGACACTTCAACTTTTTTTTCGATCATCTGCATCTTCCTAACTTTCCGTAAAGCTCAATTGCTTTACAGATGAAATTATAACCCATAGCTTCGGTGCTGTCAATAGTCTATAGGGATTTTTTTCGGATCTTTTTAATCCACTCGTTCATCCCGGGCTTTCTTAATCAAATAAGGCATCCACAAAAATCTTTGGTTCAAAACTTTGTAGGTCTTCAAGCTTCTCTCCCACGCCAATCAGCTTTACGGGAACTTTTAATTCTTTGCTGACGGAGATCACAATGCCGCCTTTTGCCGTTCCGTCCAGCTTCGTTAAAACCAGTCCGCTGATGTTTGTCACCTCTTTAAAGATTTTTGCCTGCTGTATGGCATTTTGTCCCGTAGTGGCGTCCAGCACCAGAAGGGATTCCTGGGATAGGCCTTCACATTCCCGTCGGACAATTTTAAACACCTTGCCCAGCTCGTTCATCAGATTTTTCTTGTTATGAAGCCTTCCCGCGGTGTCACAGATGAGTACATCCACTTTTCTGGACTTTGCCGCTTGAATGGCATCGTAGATTACCGCTGCGGGGTCTGATCCTTCCTGGTGAGAAATCACATCGATTCCCGAGCGTTCTCCCCAAATCTTCAGCTGCTCTATGGCCCCTGCCCGGAAGGTGTCTCCCGCCGCAAGTAAGACTTTTTTTCCTTCCCCTTTTAATTTATGGGCAATTTTTCCGATGGAAGTGGTTTTTCCCACACCGTTGACTCCCACTACCATAATGATGGATGGCGTGGTTTCAAGATCCAGCGTAGGATTTGCCACTTCCTCTAAGGCTTCGGTTAAGAGTTCCTTTAACAGTCCCTTGACTTCCTTGGGATCCGTTGCTTTATTTTCCTTCACCCGGTCCCGCAGCTGATCGATGATTTCCATGGTGGTATTTACCCCAAGGTCTGCGGTAATTAAAATTTCTTCTAATTCTTCAAACAGTTCCTCATCGATTTTCGTGTAGGATTTGACCAGATCATCCACCCGATCCGTAATTCCTTTTTTGGTTTTGGTAAGGCCCTCTTTTAACCGTCCGAAAAGACCCCCAAGGGACACGGCCTCCTCCGGTTTTTCTTCTCCATCTTGCCTTGTGGTGACTTTTTCATCATCCCTTGCATTTTCCGATTCCTCGGGATTTTCTTCTTCCTTTTGTTTAAATAAGTTTTTCAACATCATTGTTCCTCCTATATCACTTTTTCATCTACGACGTAGTCTGTCATTTTAACGGAAACCAGTTTGGAGATCCCTTCGGTTTCCATGGTGACCCCGTAAAGCATATCCGCCGCCTGCATAGTCCCTTTTCGGTGAGTCACCACGATAAACTGGGTATCCACCGCCAGTTCTTTTAAAAACCCTGCAAAACGTACTGGGATGCGGTCAAGTTCAAACGGGTGTGCCGACTCGCGTACAGTGAGGCGCTTGCCAGCGACACACGTGTCGCCGGCGCGTTCGATGTCTACGGATCCCACGGCACAGTCGGTACCCA
>SLKF01000164.1 GCA_007134725.1 Clostridiales bacterium
AAAAATTCCACTTTTCGATTCATTTGTTATCCTCCTCATAATATTTTTCCTTTCAACCTATTAAAAGCAATATGCGTGCCAAGTTGCACTATTCTGAAAAAATAAAATATTATGATCCTTAAGATTGTTCATATTATAACGAAAAATAATTTTGAAGCCCCATGTTGGTTAAAGGTTTTTATAACTATATTCATGGAATGATCATCTCAATATGAGATTCATCATTTTGCATATGCTCTTTTTTCTTTGAAAGCTTTCAACAGAATGGGTTGTTACCCAACAAAGAAGTCCCATGTCAATTTGAGACTGACATATCTCAAATTGATACGGGACTTGATTTTCTGAATATCTTTTGCTTAATCACCTTCAACCAGCTGGAACTTCTTCATTTTCCGATAAATTGTCGCTCGGCTGATCCCTAATTTTTTCGCAGCTTTTAATCGTCCTTCTTCTCCCCATCCATAAATATCCAGTGCTCGTTTTAAATATTTTTTTTCTACTTCCTCCAAAGGTTCCACTTCGGAAATTCGAAAATCGCCCTTTCTTTTTTTGGGATTTGTAAGACTTGTGGGAAGATGCTGTATTTCGATGATTTCTCCCTGCACCATGTTAATAGCATATTCAATGGTGTTTTGCAGCTCTCTTACGTTTCCCTTCCAGGAATGCTGAGCAAACAGCTCTTTTACCTCATCGGAAAGACCCTGAACATTTTTTCTGAAACGATCGGAGTATCTTTCAATAAAATGTTGTGACAGTACAAAAATATCCTTCTCCCGATCCCGCAAGGTCGGAATTTCTAAATTCACCACGTGCAGACGATGATAAAGGTCTTCTCTAAACTGGCCGTTGGCGACCATCTGTTCCAGATCCACATTGCTGGCGGAAACGATCCGTACATCAATCGGAATACTTTTGCTGCTTCCAATTCGATCGATTTCCTTACGTTCAATGACTCTTAACAGCTTCGGCTGGAGATAAATCGGCATGGTTTCAATTTCATCAAGGAAAATCGTTCCCCCATTGGCAAAATAAAACTTCCCGTGTTTTCCCATATGGTCCGCACCGGTAAAAGAACCCTTCTCATAACCGAACAGCTCGCTTTCGATCAGGGTTTCGGGCATAGCCCCGCAATTGATGGGAATAAAGGGTTGTTTTTTTCGATTGCTTTCGTAATGCAATGCTCTGGCAAAGAGTTCTTTACCGGTTCCGGTCTCTCCTGTCAACAGGACAGTGGAGTCATAGACGGCCGCTTTCTTTACTTTGTTTTTAAAATCTGTCATGACCTGACTCTCGCCGATGATATCCTTTAAGGAAATCATGTTCATCTTTTCAGAGAATTCATAATTTAACTGACTTAAGTCTTTATAATCTTCGATCAGACATAAAATCACTTCCAAATGTTTATTAATAATGATCGGTTTGAAATTGCTGATAAGATATACCTGCTTACCTTTGATCAAGCAGCAAATCTCCTGGTGTGAACGGTCCACTGATTGTGTCTTCTCATCAATGAGGTTCAGTTTTGGAAAGAGTTTTCCGATATGTTCTCCAACAATATCATCCTTATCCACCAAAAACTTTCGGCTGAGATATTGGTTGATCTCAATAATCTCAAACTGATTATTCAAGACCATAATCCCTTTATCAATATTATCGATGGTAGTATTCATCAATTCCCCATAGGTTTTTACCTGTCGCAGAATTTGATTTTCATGAACTTTAGTACTAATCAGATCTGCAATTTTCTCGACAAAATTCAGCATTGCATAATTGTTGTTTGCTATGATCTGCTTTTGCTCGTCATACAAAGCAGCAATACCAATAACCCCAACCGTCCTGTTCTCGTATATAATCGCTGCATATACTGCAATTTTGTATTCGCAATTTTGATAGCGGGGACAAAGCGTACAATTTTCCTCATAGCCGGGCCGTTCAACCAGAATTTTCCGTTGATCCTTGAAAAGTGTCCGGTTGATTAAACCTTTTTCCATGATTTTCGTACCGATTTTATCCTTTGTTTTTCCCGTCCCTGCAACCCTCATTCTATCATCGTCAATCACTTCCACATCAACATTCAATGCGGCGCTGGCGGTTTCTGCAAATTTCTGAACAACATCCTGAATTTGGGACAACAAACTCATTGAAATTCCTCCTAAAAGATCATTCCCGCTTCTTAACTGCAATGATGCCGATTGATTCCATCAGCAGCAGCTGACAGTTTATTTTTTAACTTTTCTTACTATTCAGTATAGAGGAAATCCCATAGGTTAGCAAACGTTATTATTAAATTCAACAACTTGTCCTTAGCCACTATATTCTTTTTGTTGACCCACTAGGGGCTTAGCTGATTGCTGATTTGATCATACACTTTAGGCAGACTTAGAAGACTTAAGAGGAGGAAACAAATTGGAACGATCCATAAACTTAAACAATGATTCTTTTGAACTCAGTATTCCTGAAGAAAAATCAAATAAATTAACCATTATCTTTAAAAGTGCAAGTCCAAGATTGAAAAAGCCATTTTGCTTCAAGAAATTGAACGGGACATCGAAAAAGCAAAGCAATTTTACAGCTATGGTAGCTACATCGGATAAACGGACAAATAGCTTAAACATTAAGATGAAAATGCTAGTTGATAAAGAAATAGCCGTACTTGGACCTGTGCAAAAGAAAACTGCGGAGAGAATGAGAAAAAGATAACCGCCTGAAGGATCGGAAATACCGATGCTTCGAGGCGGTTTTCTGGATGACTTGTAGCTTGAACTCATCTGTATACTTACGTTTCAATTTCATGCCCTCCTAAAGGTAAGTATCACTTATCGACGCTTTGCTGTACACTTTACAGGGGCAAATCAGTTCTGTTGTGATCTTTTCAAACAATAACAGCATTTCTTTTGTTCATCTAGTAGTTTTATATTAGATAATGGAATACAACATGAAAATTCGTAATAAATTATGGAAAAGCATTTTTCACACTTTCTCCAAATATGATTGCCGGTTGCAGTACTCTTATAATATAAAAAAACGATTCATTTTTCCGCTCTAAACGTTTGTATTACTACCTCACAAAAGAACCGTCCCTGTAACATAGTATTAAGGAGGATGATCCACTCATCGATTTAAGAACCCGAACATTCACCAAAACTGCATTGGGTATAATAGAGTTGAAGGATATAAATGCAACCGTCCCAGGGA
>SLKF01000159.1 GCA_007134725.1 Clostridiales bacterium
ACTGGAGACTTCCGATGATGAAGAGATCACCATCGTAGGGTATCTCCCCACAGTCAGGGAAGGGGAATACGTCAAGGTAAAAGGGGATATTAAATTTCATGACAATTACGGCGAGCAATTAGAGGTAAAGGAATACCGGCCTTCGGCCCCGACCACGGAGGACAGTATTCTTCATTATTTGAGCTCGGGAGTGATTAAAGGGATCGGCCGAAAAATGGCCGAAAGGATTGTGGACCAGTTCGGGACGAATTCTTTAGAGGTGATTGAAAAGGAACCGGAGCGCTTGCAGGAGGTATCCGGGGTAGGCAAGAAGAAGGCGGCCCAGATTATTGAGTCCTATAAGGCCCAAAATCAGCTTCGGGAAATTATTTTATTTCTGTCCAAATACGGGGTGACTCCCAATTTAGCGGTAAAGATTTATAAAAAATATAAGGATCAGGCGATCCCCCTGATTCAGCAGAATCCTTACCGGCTGGCGGATGATATTTACGGCATCGGATTTAAGGTGGCCGACGGCATTGCAAGCTCTATGGGCATTGCCAGAGATTCGGAGTACCGCCTCCATGCGGGGACCAACTACATTTTAAACCGGATCCATATGGAGGGGCATACCTATGCGCCCAAAGACCAGCTGGTCCGGCAGGTAAAAGGGCTGCTGGGCTCGAAGGAAGAGCGAATTGAAGCCGCCATCGAGACCTTGGCCTTAAACGGGAAAATTCAGCTGGAACGACTGGATGATCAGCTGATTGTTTATGCCATGGCCTATTACTATGCGGAAACCGGGGTGGCCAAAAAGGTGATTGAAATCTCCGAAGCGGAGCTGGAGGACGTCACGATCAACCTGGATGAAGAAATTGAAAAGATTGAAGAGGAAGAGGATTTAAATCTGGCAAGCAAGCAAAAAGAAGCGGTCAAGGAAGGGGTCCACAATGGGATGCTGGTCATCACCGGAGGGCCCGGAACGGGTAAAACCACCACCCTGAACACCTTGATTAAAATGTTTGAAAAGCTGGAGATGACCGTAACCCTGGCGGCCCCCACGGGTAGAGCCTCCAAGCGGATGACGGAGACTTCGGGAATGGAAGCGAAAACCATCCACCGACTACTGGAAATCGGCTACAGTGAAGATGACAATGTGGGCATGGTGTTCAATCGGGATGAGGACAACCCCCTAGAGGCCGACGTACTGATTATTGATGAGGCTTCGATGATTGATATTATCCTGATGAACAGTTTTCTAAAAGCGGTGCAAAAGGGGACACGGGTAATTTTGGTGGGGGATATTGATCAGCTCCCTTCCGTGGGTCCCGGCAATGTACTTAGAGATATTATCGACAGCCAGGTGGTAAAAGTGGTTAAGCTCAATGAAATTTTCCGCCAGGCCAAGGAAAGCATGATCGTTGTCAATGCCCATAAAATCAATCAGGGGCAGTATCCCGTACTGAATAAAAAAGATAAGGATTTTTTCTTTATTACCAAACGGGAAAAGGAAGAGGTATTGCTGACGCTGTTGGATGTGGTAAAGTCCCGACTGCCCAAGCACTATAAATACTCCCCCACCTCGGATATCCAGGTGCTGACTCCGATGAAAAAAGGAGAAGTGGGAACCCTGAATCTAAACACCGCCCTGCAGGAAAATCTGAACCCTCCCCGGGTAGATAAAAAAGAAAAGAAAATGAAGGATAAGATCTTCCGCGAGGGGGATAAGGTTATGCAGATTAGAAACAATTACTCCGTAAAGTGGGTAAATAATGATTCCGCCGCCTCGGAATATAAAGGGGAAGGGGTATTTAACGGGGATATGGGCTATATTATAAAAATTGACCGGGAAAAGGAAGAACTGGAAGTCCACTTTGATGATAATAAAGAAGTGGTCTACGATTTTACAAAGCTCGATGAATTGGACCTGGCCTACGCTACCACGGTTCATAAATCCCAGGGAAGTGAGTTTTCCGTAATTGTGATGCCCGTTACCTGGGGACCGCCCATGCTGCTTACCCGAAACCTCTTTTACACCGCCGTCACCCGGGCAAAGGAACTGGTGGTACTCATCGGAGAGGAGAAGTTTCTTCGAATGATGATCGATAACAATAAAATCATTACCCGGCACTCCGGCCTTGGCAGAAGGCTTTCAAAGTACCGGGATGTCGTTGGAGGCAAGGAAGTCGTTGGAGGATAGGAGGTCGGGAGAATGAAAGGGAAGAAGGAGACTGCAAAAGGGAAAAGGGAAAAAAATGAAAAGGATAAAGAATCCCTAGCAATCCGTTATCGGGAAGCTTTGATGGATTTGCTGTTTCCCCTGGATCTGTCCTGTCATATCTGTAAAAAACCGCTTCCAAGGGAGCAAAAAAAAGTGCAATCCCTAGCGACCAAAGACCAAAAACTGCTACAAAACACTGGGCAAACCCGCTGTGAAGACTACCTCTGCCCCGACTGTATCGAAGAAATCCCCTGGATCGATGAGCCCTATTGTAAAAAATGCTCCATCCCCCTGTATGATAACGGGATAGATAAAATCCACTATGAAGAAGCAATTCTCCGCCCCCTAGCCAGGGAGAAAAACCTCTGCGGCGAGTGCGCCGAGGATTCCCCCCTCGACATGAATCTTTCCGTATGCCTGTACCAAAAGCCCATCAAGGCCGCCATATACGCTTTTAAATACAGGGATAAGACCTATCTTGCCCGGGTTTTCGCCCTGATGATGGCAAAAAAACTTCGGACTCTTTCCGAAAAAGATCAAGATTTTGATCTTATTTTAAGCGTTCCCCTACATAAAAAGCGGCTCCGACACCGAGGTTACAATCAAGCGGACCTCTTGGCAAAATACCTTTCCCAGGAACTGAACATTCCCTATGACAGCAAAGCCCTATCCCGAATAAAAGAAACGAAAACCATGAACCAACTGTCGAAATCCCAGCGAGGCCCCAATGTGCAGGATGCCTTTTTCCTGGAAAATTCTCGGGTAAAGTCGAAAAAAATTCTGTTGATCGATGATATCTATACCACCGGAGCCACGGCAAAATCCATTGCATCCCTATTGAAAAAACATGGGGGATCACATATTACCATGATTAGTATCGCTCGAGTAGTGTTGTAAAGCAATTGTTAAAACGGTTATTTTTTTACCGGTTTCACACCTAAATTTGTTACAAATCTCCTCTCATGGGGTAAATATCCCTTAAACAGAAAAAAAG
>SLKF01000255.1 GCA_007134725.1 Clostridiales bacterium
GGCCATGGCCGTGATTACACCCCCACCCATGGAGTGGCCAACTAAGTGATATCCTTCTGTCGTGGGGAGTTCTCCTTCAGAGAAGAGAATATCCAGTAGTCCGAAGACCCATTCGCTGCGGTTTTCCTGAGAATGGGTTAAACCGGTTTGTCGACTACTGTAGCCGAAGGCAGGTAGATCCACTGCGACTACCGGGAATCCTTGATCCACAAAGTCATCGATATTGTATCTCCAGGAGAAGGTAGAACCTCCGAGTCCATGGATATATACAATAGGGTCATACTCAATTTCATCGGGGATCCAAGTGCGATAATGGATTTCAATGTCTTGGATATTCACCCAACTACTGTTATGAAAAGGTGTGGACGGAGTCTCTCTAGACGATTTAGACAAAGGAAGCATAAAGGGGATCGCATTTAGGAGTATAAAGAAAACAAGCATGGTCAGCAAAACTTTCTTTTTTAAAGACATAGAGATTCCTCCATTTTTTTGTTATAGATAACTTGTTTTCTACCCTAAATAGAAACATTTATGCCTCCGATTATAAAAAAATAATTATACAATCTATACAATCAATGAGTTTTATTTATCCAAATCGCTGGCTTCATAGTTTTCCAGACTCTTAATAACCACGGCACTGAGTCCCAGCAGGGCGATTAAGTTTGGAATTACCATCAAACCGTTAAAAAGATCCGCTAATTCCCAAATGTCTTCCACTTGTATTAAGGTACCACCGACGATGCATAGTAAAACAATTACCTGATAGGTTCGAATCCCTTTCTTGCCAAAAAGATATTTGATATTCCCTTCTCCAAAATAGTACCAGGCAATGATCGTGGATAATGCAAAGAAAAATAAGGATATAGCAATAAAGTACTCGCCAAAACCAACCAGACCCACAGCGAAACTTTGCTGGGTCAACTGTATGCCCACAAGTCCAGTTTCATAGGTTCCGGTAATAATAATAATTAATGCGGTAAAAGTACAGACTACCAAGGTATCAATGATCACTCCCATGATGGCTACAAAACCCTGTTGGGAAGGGTGCTTCACCTTTGCAACGGCATGGGAATGTGGGGTGGATCCCATACCCGCTTCGTTGGAAAAAAGACCCCGGGCGATCCCGTAACGCATGGCCTCTTTAACGCTAACACCAATGACCCCACCAGTTGCAGCCATAGGATTGAAGGCACCGTGTATAATCATTTGAAAAGCAGGGATGACTTCACTCAGATTCGTCATAATAATCACTAGACATCCTAAGATATAGATCCCAGCCATAATAGGAACAATAATAACGGTAAAAGAGGCAATTCTAGAGATTCCCCCCATAATAATTGCAGCCACAACGACTGCCATAATAAACCCAAGTATAATATGTGGGATTCCAAAGGCGGCATTCATTGAATCGGAAACTGAATTGGATTGCACCATATTTCCAATAAAACCCAGGGCGATAATAATGGAGACTGCAAAAAAACCGGCTAAAACAGGACTTCCCAGGCCATTTTTTATGTAGTAGGCAGGCCCTCCAACTCTTTGTCCATCTACTCGGGTATTGTAGGTTTGTCCTAAGATTGCTTCTGCAAAAATGGTTCCAGCCCCGAAAAATCCACTGAGCCACATCCAAAAAACTGCTCCCGGTCCACCAGCAGCAATAGCGGTTCCTACCCCGGCAAGATTCCCGGTACCTACCTGGGCAGCAATAGCTGTTGCAAGTGCTTGTAATGAAGACATACCATCTTCATCTGCCTTAACACTTTTCTTAAAAACCTCGCCAAAGGTCTTTTTAAAAACCAACTTGATTTTTCGAACCTGTAAAAAACGGAGCCTGATAGTAAACCAAATTCCCGTACCGAGTAAAAGTACCAACATCGGGGGACCCCATAAAAGACCATTTAACATTCGAACAATATCAAAAAAACTTTCCATCTGTAAAACCTCCTTATGAATTAGATTTATGAATGATAAAAAGAAAAAACATAAGCGCTTACTATCAAAAGAATACTCTATTGTTAATGAATTAACAATATATATAAACATAATCGGCAATATTTTCAAGAAAAAGATGAAAAGTCGGCAAAAAAATGGTAATTGCAGAGAATATACGCTATTTGGAATTTTGCCGCTTAACAATGTTTTCAATCAATAAAAAATGGATCTAATAGTGGTACCCTCCGATATGGATGTATTAATTTTAAGCTTGACTTGATAAGTCTAAGCAAACAAAAAATAATTAATTACTATAAAATTAACAATAAGTGCAATTTTGCAGAATAAAGGTAAATATGTTATGATATTGCTAAAATATAATTTAAGAATGTTTACAATTTAATAGAGTATATTGGCAAAATCACTGAAAGGTGATGACGCAAAGCTACGAGTCTACGTCTTTATGGGATATGGCAGTCGGGTTGCTGTTTTAATGCATAGCATAAGCAACCGTTGGGTTGTTTATTTTTTTATACTTTTAGCCAGAGGGGGAAAACTATATGGCCGTAAAAGGGATAGGAATTATGGGAAAATGTATCAGGAATGACCGTGTTGAGGAATTGAACAGCAGACACTTTGCTTGGATCAAAAGCTTGCCTTATTCCGTTGCAGTTTGTGACAAGTCGGGGAAAATTCTAGGGATGAATGAAACTTTTGTGAAGATGATTGGTTATCAGGAGGATGCACTGATCATGCAACGGATTTACTGGTTCTTGCCGAATGACGAAGGGGAAACTATTCGAAAAGAGTTGGAGAATTTAACAAAGGGGAGCAGTGTCATTCGGGAGTTTGATCTTGGAGTCCCAGGAGAAAAAAAAGAAATGGAAGTTACGGTAATTCCCTTTGAACAACCGGAAGAGGTGGAGGGACAGTTTTGGGTTTTTTCCGACCAAAGTGAAAAGAAACATATGGAGACGGAAATTAAAAGGCTTAAGGCACAATCTTTTATTCAGGAAAAACTCCCCAAAATCGGAACTTGGACCTATGATTTTGGACAACGGGAGTTTTATGCCTCGAAGGATATGTATCAAATTTTCGGTAGAACGCCTATGGAGTTTGAGGGAAAACTCGACAATGTATTGGGTTTTCTTCATTCTGAAGATCAGAGTAGTTTTCATCAAGCCATGGAAGAGGCTCATCGAGGGACACCCCTGGATATTTTCTTTCGCATTATAACCAAC
>SLKF01000146.1 GCA_007134725.1 Clostridiales bacterium
ACGTCATGGAAAAGGAGCGGGAGTATTTTATCCATGGAAAAGAGAATGAACAGGGGGAAGTGGAAATACAGGGCTGCATTCGAAACGGAATTCCGAAAGCCGCGGCAAACAAGATCTATGATGAGATGATTGATTTTGCCAAATACGCCTTTAACAAATCCCATGCGGCGGCCTATGCGGTACTGGCCTATCAAACCGCCTATTTAAAATATTATTATCCTGTAGAATTTATGGCAGCCCTGATGACCAGTATTATGGGAGATACTTCAAAAGTAGCCCAGTACATTCATGATGCGAAGAAAATGGAAATTGAAATACTACCGCCGAATATCAACAAAAGTTACTCGAAATTTACGGTGGAAGAGGGAAAAATCCGATTCGGTATGGCGGCGGTTAAGAATGTGGGAGTTTCCATGATTGACTCCATTGTGAGGATCCGAAAGGAAAAGGGAGAATATAAGGATTTTAATGACTTCTGTCAAAAAGTTCCTTCCAAGGATTTAAATAAACGGGCCATTGAGAGTCTGATCAAATGCGGAGCCTTTGATGGATTTGATGCTAATCGAGCCCAGTTGATGTCCATTCATGAAAACGTCTTGGACAGTGTTTCCAAAGCAAAGAAAAAAAATGTGGACGGACAGATCGGTCTGTTCGATTTAGGGGCCGCCGACAATCTCTCCATGCCTAGCTCACGATTGCCGGATTTAAAGGAATTCAACGAAAAAAAGAAGCTGGCCATGGAAAAGGAAACCGTTGGGATGTACATTACGGGTCATCCTCTGGCAGCCTATGAAAATGTTTTAAAGGACTTTATCAGTACCAACAGCGCCGAACTGAAAGAAGGGGTAAAGGAGACGGAAAATGCCCCGGTTTTTCGAGATAAACAGCCGGTGATCGTGGGGGGGATGGTGGCGGAAAAGTCCACGAAAATGACTCGAAACAATAATATGATGGCCTTTATTCGATTGGAGGATTTGTACGGAGATTTGGAATGCGTGATTTTCCCCAACGTCTACGAACGCTATCAACCGTTGATTGAAGAAGATCAGATTTTATTAATACAAGGGACTCTGGACATCAAAGAGGATGAGGATCCGAAAATTCTGATCAATAAAATCAAATCCGTGGAATCCTTAAAGAAAAGAAAAATTTGTATTACCTTAGAACATAAAAATGATAAAGAAACCTTTGATCGGGTAAAGATGATATTAGGAAAAGAACGGGGGGATACTCCCGTATATCTGAGGATTATCGATACGGAGGAGAAACTGAAAGCTCCTAAATCCTTGTGGATTCCCCATAATGGAAAGGCCCTTTCCCTGTTGAAAAAAGAGTTAGGAGAAGAAGCGGTTACCCTATATGAATAAGGGCAGTCGCCTTCTTTGGAATAATCAACTGGATGAGAAGACTTAAAAAAATTTAAATCAAGGAATGGAAATGGAGTGATAATTATGCAAACGATTGCAGTATTAACCAGTGGAGGGGATTCTCCGGGGATGAACGCAGCGATTCGTTCCGTGGTACGATTCGGAATTTATAAAAACCTGAAGGTTTTAGGGATTCAACAGGGTTATGAAGGACTGTTGAATGCGGAAATTGAAGAGATGAATTTATCTTCCGTGGCGGATATTATCCACCGGGGAGGAACAAAACTGAGAAGTGCCAGAAGTGAGCGCTTTAAAACCCCGGAAGGTCTTCGAAAAGCCTTAAATGTAATCAATATCTTTAATATTGACGGCCTGGTGATCATCGGGGGAGACGGATCTTTTCGGGGGGCAGAAGTTTTGGCAAAAAATGGAGTACCCACAATCGGAATACCCGGGACCATTGATAATGATTTGGACTATACCGAGTTTTCCATTGGATTTGATACGGCAGTCAATACAGCCCTGGATGCCATCGGCAAGATACGGGACACCTCCACTTCCCATGGACGGGCCAACATCATTGAAGTCATGGGTAGAGACTGTGGAGATTTAGCCCTTCATGCAGGACTTGCCGGGGGAGCGGAAAGCATTATTGTGCCGGAAGTGCCCTTTGACATCGACCGGGTATGCAATAAGCTGTTACAAGGAAGAAACCGTGGAAAATTACACAGCTTAATTGTCCTCGCCGAAGGGGCAGGAAATGCCATCGATCTCGGCAAACAGATTCAGGAAAAAACCGGCATCGAGACCCGGGCCACCATACTTGGTCATATTCAGCGGGGAGGGACTCCCAGTGCAAGAGATCGGGTGATGGCAAGCCAAATGGGGGCCAGGGCCGTGGAACTACTGCTGGAAGGAAAGAAAAGCATGGCGGTAGGCATAAAGGGGACGAAAATTATTTCCATGCCCATAAAAGAAGCCTTGGAAGTTAACAATGAGATTGAAAAGGAAACCTATGAATTAGCAGATATTTTATCAAAATAGGGGAATGAACCTGTAAAGGATTGATTAATAAAACGGAGGTGCAATGATGAAGAAAACAAAAGTAGTATGTACCATAGGCCCGGCCAGTGAGACCTATGAAATTTTAAAAAATCTGGTACAAAACGGCATGAATGTGGCAAGACTGAATTTTTCCCACGGAAATCATGAGGAACACGCAAAAAGAATTGAAGAAATCAAAAGAGTACGGGAGGATCTGGAAGTTCCTTTAGCCATTATGTTGGACACCAAGGGACCGGAAATCCGAACCGGAAAGTTTAACGTGGACAAAGTGGAACTGCAGGAAGGGGATTCTTATATTATCACCACCCGGGACGTTCTTGGCGACCGGACCATGGCTTCGGTTTCCTACGATGGAATTGTCGGAGATTTGAAAATCGGGGATAAAATACTGATCGATGACGGCCTGATTTCCCTAAATGTTGACGGATTTTTAAATGATACGGATATTCAATGTACCGTGGAGAATCAGGGAGAGATCAAAGACCATAAGGGGGTAAACCTTCCCGGGGTAAAAACCAATTTGCCGGCTCTTACGGAGAAAGATATTGAAGATATTAAGTTCGGGATAAGAATGGGTGTAGACTTTGTGGCCGCATCCTTTGTTCGAAAAGCCAAAGACGTAATGGATATCAAAAGAATTCTTGAAGACAATGGGGGAGAGACCATCCAAATCATCCCGAAGATTGAAAATCAGGAAGGGGTCGACAACTTAGATG
>SLKF01000127.1 GCA_007134725.1 Clostridiales bacterium
TGACGGACGTTTCTAATGCCATATTCGATGGTAGTGATGCCATTATGTTATCGGGAGAAACCGCCGCCGGGAAATATCCGGAAGAAGCGGTAAAAACCATGTCCAACATTGCCATTCGAACGGAAGAGTCTATTAATTACGGCAAAGAGCTGAAAGAAAGAGGCTCGGAAACCTCTCCTTCCGTGACCGATGCCATCAGCTACGCTACTTGTACTACCGCTATGGATCTGGATGCCGCCGCCATTATTACCGCCACCTCTTCGGGGCATACGGCAAGAATGGTCTCGAAATTCAGACCCGGTCCAAACATCATTGCAGCCACAACGAAGGAGTATGTTCAAAGACAATTAAGTCTCAGTTGGGGCGTCTATAGTATGCTCATGGACGAGTTGGAAGGCACTGATGATATCATCAACATCTCAGTTATGGGCGCATTAAAAGAAAATTATATCCAGGCCGGAGACTTAGTCGTTATTACGGCGGGAGTACCGGTGGGTGTATCGGGAACTACCAACCTCATTAAAGTCCATGTGGCCAGTGAAATTTTGCTTTCCGGCAAAGGAATCGGGAAAAAAACGGTTACAGGCCGAGCCGTAATCGTAGAGGATAACGAAGATTTAGTGAAGGTTGAAGAAGGGGATATCCTTGTTTCCTATGCAACCGGTCGCGACTATATTGAGGCCATCGAACGAGCGGGAGCCGTTGTGGTGGAAGAGGGAGGACTTACCAGTCATGCAGCCATCGTAGGACTGAATCTTCATAAAACCACAGTGGTTGGTGTAGATTACGCAACGACTAAACTGAACAACGGAGATATTATCACCGTAGACGGAAAAACCGGCTTGATCTATAGTGGAAAAAGCAAAGTTTTATAATTGGGATTTCAAGGAGGGTTATCATGAATTTTCATACAACCGGTATCCGACCAAGATATAGTGAGACCGACCAGATGGGAATTATTTATCACTCCAATTACTTTGTCTGGTTGGAAGTAGCAAGAACCACATTTTTAAAAGAACTGGGTATGAGTTATCGAGAGATGGAAAAGTTGGGGATTTTTTTGCCGGTCATTGAAGTGAATTGTAAATATATCAGTTCTGCTCTATACGATGACGATTTAACCATAGAAGTGAAGATTGAAAAGTTCCGGGGCAGCAGAATTAAGTTTCATTACCGGATTTTGCGAGAGGAAAAGGAACTGTTAGCCACGGGTTTTACGGAGCATGTATTTTTGGATAAAAACAAAAAACGACCGGTAAATCTTAAGAAAACCTACCCGGAAGTTTATCAGTTGCTGGAAAAAATATATCAGTCCTAAGAGGTGAAAAAATGCTTGGAAAATTAATATTACTATTTACCGTAGTTCCCATCGTGGAGTTGTATATTTTAATACAGATCGGAAACGAAATCGGGGTTTTCAATACCATTATGCTGGTATTTATCACCGGGGTTGTGGGTGCAGTCCTTGCAAAAAGTGAAGGGCGGCAAATTATTGGGAACATCAAGCAGGATATGGCCATGGGAAAAATGCCCGGGGATGAACTGATCAACGGTCTTTGCGTTTTGGTTGGAGGAGCTATGCTTCTAACACCGGGGATTTTTACCGATGTTTTCGGTTTTGTTTTAGTCATTCCTTTTACTCGAATGTTTCTGATTAAATCCATTAAGCGGAAAATCAAATCCATGATCACAGAAGGTACGGTGAATGTATACTACAAAGATCAAGGAGGTTTCGCCAATAAAAAGACTTCCCGGAGTCCAGGGTCTTCCTTTCCAGGGAATTCTGAAAATGGGTTTGGGGATGTGAAAGATGTGGATTATGAGGAAGTAGAAAATTCGGAGGATAAGTAATTAGAATGTTTTTTATCCATCATCCATCGAAAAACATAATAAGCAAAGCCTTGACAGAGGACTTAAAAGCCTAGTTTTAAACTTATGATGTGAGGAGTGGGCATATGGAAAAAAGAATGCTTGGAAAATGGGATTTTGGAGGGTCCGTCATCGGTTTTGGCGGGATCCCCATTCAACGAATTTCCGATGAAGAGGGCATTGAAGTAATAGAGGCCTGTATGAAATCCGGGATTAACTTTATTGATACCGCCCGTGGCTATGGGAAAAGCGAGGAAGTCATAGGAAAAGCCATTGCGGGTAATCGAGAGCAGTGGGTTCTTGCAACAAAGTCCATGGTGCGGGATTATGAGGGTATGAAAAAAGATATCGAAATCAGCTTACAAAATCTTCAGACGGACTGTATTGACTTATATCAGCTTCATAATGTACGGAAAATGGATGAATATGAAAAAATTATGGGTGAAGATGGGGCCTATAAAGCGTTGGTGGAAGCCAAAGAAGCAGGAAAAATCAAGGCCATCGGCTTTACGGGACACGATGTGGATATGGCGGAGCGAGCCGTGGACAGCAAAAAATTCGCCAGTATTCAGTTTCCCTATAATATAGTGGAGAGTCAAGGGGAAAAAGTATTTGAAAAAGCCAAGAAAGAAGGCATCGGAGTGATTGTAATGAAGCCCTTGGCAGGAGGCGCTTTAGATGACGGAACCCTGGCCATCAAATACATTTTAAACAACCCCAATGTCTCCGTGATTATACCGGGGATGGATTCCATAGAACAGGTAAAGGAAAATGCTTCGGTACCCACCCTAGATTACACTTTAACGGATAAGGAAGAGGAAAAGATTGAAGGAATCCAACAGAAATTGGGCAATCGTTTTTGCCGGCGATGTGGTTACTGTGCTCCCTGTGCTGTGGGAATTGATATCCCCGTACAGTTTTTAATGGAAGGCTATTATACCCGATACAATCTCAAGGAGTGGGCAAAAACCCGGTACGACGCTCTGGATAAAAAAGCTTCCGATTGTATAAAATGTGGAGTCTGTGAACCAAAATGTCCCTATGATCTTCCCATTCGAGAAATGCTCGACGAAGTGCAGGAGGTCATGGCTAAAGCTTAGAGGTAAGATCAAAAATGAAAAAAGGTTGATCTTTAATGAGATCAACCTTTTTTTGCTATTTTATTTCAATCAAATCCATTCACTTGGAATTACTGAACTCCGCTTTCTTAGGAATTGTCTCTCGGAACTTCCGGATTAATGTGATTGGGGGCTTCCATCGGGGTTCCGATAGAA
>SLKF01000289.1 GCA_007134725.1 Clostridiales bacterium
AAGAAGAGATCGTGCCGGTTTTTTTCCAGCCTCTTGAGGAGCAGGAATATACGGCCAGCATTTCCATAGAATCCAACGATCCGGATTATCCTTTACTGGAAGTGCCTGTGACAGGGCATGGTTTGACGGAGGCTGCAGTAATTGTGTTTTCTCCGGATACCATGGAGTTTGGGGAAGTGTTGATGGGCGAAACTTCTGAAAAAACCCTGACGGTCATTAACCAGGGCAACCTGCCCCTTACCCTGGAAGAGGTGGAATATGAGCAGGACAGCCCTTTTACCGTCAGCGGGGAATTTCCCATTACCCTTGAACCTGAACAGGAACAGCAGTATACGGTAACTTTTGCACCTGCCTCCGGCGATTATGTTGAGCAGACCGTTGTTTTTATGAGCAATGCCGACAATGATCCTGAAGCGGAATTGTTGCTGAGAGGGCAGGGGCTGGACCCGACTTTTGCAGAAGTTGCCCCGGAAAGTGCTTTCTCCCTGAAGGTATTTCCCAACCCCCTGAAGCAAACATCAGGGATTTTGCTGGAAATGGAATCCATTGAAAAAGTTTCCCTGAGACTTTACAACCTTCAGGGAACTTTGATGGCAAGTATCTTTGAGGGGGAACTTTTCCCGGGAGAACACCGCTTTGATGTTTCTGCGGTTTATCGGCAGCTTCCCCCCGGAATGTACATTCTTTCAGCTGTAGTGGGTAAAGAGCCGGCTTCCAAAAGAATTCTCAAGCTGGAATAATCCGGTTGAAACTACACTTAAGCTTTTTTTATCCGGGAAAAATCTTCAGGATTTTTGGATACTGCAATGGTTCCATCCCGGAATACAAATCCATTTTTTTTTGGAAAAAGCCAGAGCAAGCACCGGCTAATATGCAAGGGTTTGAGATGAACCTTTATTTTACTGCTCTTTCAGGGTTTTGAGCTGTTCTTTGATTACCCGGATGCGTGCAGTGGCATCGGCCTGCTTTTTCTTTTCCATTTCCACAACTTTGGGCGGGGCATTGTTTACAAACTTCTCGTTGCCCAGCTTTTTTTCCACCGACTTTAAAAACCCTTCCTGGTATTTCAAATCGGCTTCAAGGGCTTCTTTTTCCTTTTTCACGTCCAGGCTTTGCGACAGGGGAATGTATAACTCCGTGGTTTGCACGATTATGGAAAAAGCACCTGTGGGTTTTTCCTCCACATAATCCAGTAGGCTGAGGTTGCACAGTTTCTTTACCGTGGAATCGAAAGTAAGGTCCGGCTTCTGGTTGTCGTTTTTCCTGATGTAAAGCTCCAGGGCCTCTTTGTTTGGAATGTTCTTTTCCTGCCGCATGTTGCGGATGGCCATGATCACCTGCCGTGCGAAATTGAATTTTCCGATGATCTCTTTATCATACTCAACCGGTTCGGGCATTGTGGCCAGGGTGATACTTTCCATGTCGCTTTCCTTTTTTATCACCTGGAAGATCTCTTCGGTAATAAAAGGCATAAAAGGATGCAGGATGCGCAAAAGACTGTCGAGGAAGCTGATGCTGGCCAGGTAGGTTTGGCGGTCGATTGGCTGCTTATAGGCAGGTTTTACCATTTCCAGGTACCAGGAGCAGAAGTCGTCCCAGATGAGTTTGTAAACGTTCATCAGGGCATCAGCAATGCGGAATTTGGAAAAATGATCGGAGATGATCTCCAGGTTCTGGTTCAGGTTTGAGTCAAACCATTGTATGGCTGCCTTCGCTTCTTCGGGCTGGGGAATATTTTCCTTTACTTCCCATCCTTGTGTTAGGCGGAAAGCATTCCAGATTTTGTTGCAGAAGTTTCGTCCCTGCTCACACAGGGCTTCGTCAAACAGAAGGTCGTTGCCTGCCGGGGAAGAAAACAACATTCCCACGCGCACCCCGTCGGCCCCAAAGCGATCAATCAGGGCAAGGGGATCGGGTGAATTGCCCAGGGATTTCGACATCTTTCTGCCTTGCTTGTCGCGTACAATACCATGGAGGTAAACATTTTTAAAAGGGACCTCCTTCCTGTATTCCAGTCCGGCCATGATCATGCGGGCAACCCAGAAAAACAGGATCTCCGGGGCAGTTACCAGATCGTTGGTTGGGTAGTAATATTTAATTTCCGGATTATCAGGGCGGTTGATGCCGTCAAAAACAGACACCGGCCATAGCCAGGAAGAAAACCATGTATCCAGCACATCCTCATCCTGTCGCAGGTCTTCGGCTTTAAGGCCTGGGTCGAATTTGTCCTTGGCCATGATAAGGGCTTCTTCGGCATTCATGGCCACCACAAAATTACCGTCGGGCAGGTACCAGGCGGGAATGCGATGCCCCCACCACAACTGACGGCTGATGCACCAGTCGCGCACATTTTCCATCCAGTGCTTATAGGTGTTTTTGAACTTGGGCGGATGGAAGCGGATGGTATCGTCCATTACCACGTCCAGAGCGGGTTTTGCCAGGGTATCCATCTTCAGGAACCACTGCAGTGAAAGTTTTGGCTCGATTACTTCGTCGGTACGCTCCGAAAAGCCGACGTTGTTTACCAGCTCTTCTACTTTTATCAGGTGGCCCTTTTCCTGAAGTTCTTTGCTGATCTTTTCCCTGACTACAAAACGGTCTTCCCCGATAAAGATCTCCGCTTTTTCATTGAGGGTGCCGTTGTCGTTAAAAATATCTATGGAGGGCAGGTTGTGTTTTATGCCCAGGTTGTAGTCGTTAATATCATGGGCCGGGGTTACTTTCAGTGCACCGGTACCAAACTCACGGTCTACGTATTCATCCAGAATAAAAGGAATGGGGCGGTTGATCAGGGGCACCAGGGCTTTTTTGCCTTTGAGGTGGGCGTAGCGCTCGTCCTCGGGATGGATACAGATGGCAGTATCACCCAGAATGGTTTCCGGGCGGGTGGTGGCAATGGTTACGTACTCTCCGGGGCTGTCCTGAACCTCGTAACGGAGGTAATAAAATTTTGACTGTACTTCTTTGTAGACCACCTCTTCGTCGGAAAGGGCGGTGAGGGCTTTGGGGTCCCAGTTTACCATTCGCACACCCCGGTAAATAAGGCCTTTTTCGTAAAGGTCAACAAAAACACGGATCACCGATTCCGAAAGGTCATCATCCATGGTAAATTTGGTACGATCCCAGTCGC